>NZ_WKFA01000053.1:0-40476 GCF_021605325.1 Pseudomonas sp. PA-7-1E | reverse complement strand
GCCTGGAAAGTGTCCGGATGGCCGTGGAATCGGTGTCCGGATGCTCGTGGAATGAGTGTCCGGATCAGCGTGGAATCACTGTCCGGATGTGCGTGGAATGGGTGTCCGAGTCAGCGTGGAATCCGCAATCTGGCCCATAAACTCGGGATCGATCGCCTGCACGACTATCTGGCCGAGTTCGGCCTGGGTCAGAAAGTGTCCCTGGATATGTTCGAAGAGTCTGCCGGCTTAATGCCATCCCAGGCCTGGAAGCGTGCAACCCGACGCCAGCCGTGGTTCCCAGGCGAAACCGTGATCCTCGGCATTGGTCAAGGCTACATGCAAGTAACACCTCTGCAATTGGCCCAGGCCACTGCATTGATCGCCAACAAAGGCGTATGGAACCGACCGCACCTGGCCAAGACAATCAATGGTGTGCCACCGGTGGATGAGCACCCAATGCCCAACGTGATCCTCAAGGACCCGCGTGACTGGGAACAGGTCAACCATGGCATGCAATTGGTGATGCACGATCCCCGCGGTATCGCCCGAGCGGCAGCGCAAGGCGCGCAATACCGCATCGCCGGCAAGAGTGGTACCGCCCAGGTGGTGGCGATCAAGCAGGGTGAGCGCTACAACCGTAACAAGACGTTGGAGCGGCATCGCGATAACGCCTTGTTCGTCGGTTTCGCGCCGGCCGAACATCCGAAAATCGTGATTTCAGTCATGATCGAAAACGGTGAGGCCGGCGGCCGTGTAGCCGGGCCTGTGGTGCGACAGATCATGGATGCCTGGCTGCTCGACCAGGAAGGCCATCTCAAGCCGCAATATGCAGCGCCGGCCAAGGCGCCCGGCGATCCAAGGGTTTGACTCAAACCTCCCACTCATCCCAGCGTGCTACGCCGTCATAGGCCAGCCACGGTACTTCATGGGCCGTCCAGATATGCGAGGTGGGCCTGACGCCCGGATCATCATCCAGCGTCGCCACCCGCACGATCACGTGAGGCTGATGCCCACGTTCAGCGATCAGATGTGAGCCGCAACGCGAGCAGAAATGTCTGAATTTGCCCGGTGAAGATTCAAATGACGACAGCAGCTCTTCACCCTGCGTCCAGCGAAAATGCTCACGCATCACCCCGGCCGTGGCAACAAATGCTGCCGCGTGTGCCTTGCGGCAGCTTTCGCAGTGGCAGTGGCTGATGGGCATGTCCAGGCTGTCCACTTGGTAGCGCACGCCTTTGCACAAGCAACTTCCATTCAGTGGGTCAGTCATAACCTATGGCCAGGCAAGGAGGGGGTCATCATCATCGCGCACAACGCAAGGTTGCGCATTGATTGATGTCGCCTACTGTTCAATGAAGGAGGTGACTTATGCACGTATTAGATCGCATCGAACGTAAAGTCCTGCTCAATGCGTCACGTAAACAGGTCTGGGAGGCTCTCACGCAGGCCGAGCAATTTGGACACTGGTTCGGTATCGCGCTTAAGGGTAAAACTTTTGTGGCTGGGGAAACCATCGAAGCGCCGATTACCTATCCAGGTTATGAACATGTCGTATGGAAGGCCCGGATCGAACGTATCCTGCCCCAAACGCTGTTTTCCTTCTGGTGGCATCCTTTTGCAGTGGAAGAGGGCGTCGACTACGACAAAGAGGAGCCGACGCTGGTGGAGTTCACGATTGAAGATCGCGCTCCAGGCATTCTGTTGCGGGTCGTTGAGTCCGGTTTTGACAAGGTGCCCGAAGCGCGGCGTCAGAAAGCCTTCAAAATGAACTCCCGTGGCTGGGATGAGCAAATGGGCAATATCGAAAATTATCTGAGCAAGCCCCCAACAAAGTGATGGCGCACACCGGAGGGCAGTCTTCACTCCCCTAGGCAGACAGGCCGCTGACGGGCTCACAAAGCACGTTCAGCTCGATGCCTTTTCTTGATTTGCTGGCCTTCATGCACATAGCGGTCGGTGGTGGCGTTTGCACGGATGCCGAGTAGAATCACGCCCTGAAAGCGATTCCTGAGGTGCGGTACGGTGGATCTACAGCAGGGTTTTGTCCTGACCCGGCATTGGCGCGATACCCCGGCGGGTACGGAGGTCAGCTTCTGGCTAGCCACCGACCAAGGGCCAAGGTGCATTCGCCTACCCGTGCAGACCTCGGTGGTTTTCATCCCAGAGGCCCATCGCAAGCCACTCGATTGGCTGCTCAAGGGGGAGCGCGATCTCGAGTTGCGCCCCTTGCAGCTATGCGACTTTCATCACCGCCCGGTTCTGGGCCTCTACGCCCGCCAGCACCGCCAGTTGATGGACATCGAGAAGCGCCTGCGCGCTGCCGGGGTCGATGTCTACGAAGGTGACGTGCGCCCTCCGGAGCGCTACATGATGGAGCGTTTTATCACCGCTCCTGTCTGGTTCGGTGGCACCGCTGATGCAAGCGGCACCTTGCTCGACGCGCAAATGAAGCCCGCCCCCGACTACCGTCCTCCCTTGAAGCTGGTGTCCCTGGACATCGAGACCACCGCCCAGGGCGATCTCTACTCCATCGCTCTTGAAGGCTGTGGCGAACGCCAGGTGTACATGCTCGGCCCGCCGAACAAAACCGACGCCGTGGATTTCAAGCTCGACTATTGCGACACCCGCGCTCAACTGATCGAACACCTCAACCAATGGCTGGCCACTTTTGACCCCGACGCGATCATCGGCTGGAACGTGGTGCAGTTCGACCTGCGCGTACTCCACGAACACGCCCAACGCCTGAACGTGCCGCTGTTGCTGGGACGTGGCGGGGAATCAATGGCCTGGCGCGAACACGGCAGCCGCAATCACTACTTTGCGGCGGCGGCAGGAAGACTGATCATCGACGGTATCGAAGCGCTGCGTTCGGCCACTTGGAGTTTTGAATCCTTCAGCCTGGAAAACGTTGCACAAACCCTGCTCGGCGAAGGCAAGGACATCTCCACGCCGTACCAGCGCATGGACGAAATCAACCGCATGTTTGCCGAGGACAAGCCTGCCCTCGCGCGCTACAACCTCAAGGACTGCGAACTGGTCACGCGGATTTTCGAGAAGACCGAGCTGCTCAAGTTCCTGCTGGAACGTGCCAGCGTCACCGGGTTGCCGGCCGACCGTAACGGCGGCTCCGTGGCCGCCTTCACCCACCTGTACATGCCGTTGATGCACCGCCAGGGTTTTGTAGCACCGAACCTGGGCGACAAACCGCCCCAAGCCAGCCCCGGCGGTTTTGTCATGGACTCGCGCCCAGGCCTCTATGAGTCGGTGCTGGTGCTGGACTACAAAAGCCTTTACCCGTCGATCATCCGCAGCTTCCTCATCGACCCGGTGGGCTTGATCGAAGGCCTCAAGCATCCCGACGACAGCGATTCGGTGGAAGGCTTTCGCGGAGCGCGCTTCTCCCGCACCCGGCATTGCCTGCCGTCCATCGTCACGCGGGTGTCCGAAGGCCGCGAAGAGGCCAAGCGCGAGCGCAATGCGCCGTTGTCCCAGGCACTGAAGATCATCATGAACGCCTTTTACGGTGTGCTCGGCTCCAGCGGCTGCCGGTTCTTCGACACCCGGCTGGCGTCCTCGATTACCCTGCGTGGGCATCAGATCATGCGCCAGACCCGCGCACTGGTCGAGGCCCAAGGGTACGAGGTGATTTACGGCGACACCGACTCCACCTTCGTCTGGCTGGGCAGCGCGCACTCTGCGCAGGACGCCAATCGCATCGGCCTGGCGCTGGTGCAGCACGTCAACGACTGGTGGCGCGCGCACCTGAGCAACGAGTACGGCCTGCAAAGCGCCCTGGAACTGCAATACGAAACCCACTTCAGTCGCTTCCTGATGCCGACCATTCGTGGCGCCGAGGAGGGCAGCAAAAAGCGCTATGCCGGCCTGGTCGTGCGCGAAGATGGCAGCGAAGAAATGGTCTACAAAGGCCTGGAAACCGTGCGCAGCGACTGGTCGCCCCTGGCCCGGCAATTCCAGCAGGAACTCTACCAACGCATCTTCCATCGCCAACCCCATCAAGACTACATACGCGACTATGTGCGGCGTACCTTGAGCGGCGAATTCGATGAGTTGTTGATCTACCGCAAACGCCTGCGCCGGCCCTTGCACGACTACGAACGCAACGTCCCGCCCCACGTACGCGCCGCGCGCCTGGCAGACGAGTACAACGATCGCCTGGGCCGCCCGCGTCAGTACCAGCGGGGTGGCTGGATCAGCTACGTGATCAGTGTCAACGGCCCGGAACCGCTGGAAGTGCGGCGGGCACCCATCGACTACGACCACTACGTCACGCGCCAATTGCAGCCCGTGGCTGACGCAATCCTGCCGTTCGTGAATGACGATTTCGGTACCCTGGTAGGCGGGCAGATGGGGCTATTCTAGGTACCCGACCACAGGCTCGATATTGCCCATCGCTCAGGAGGAAACGCCCATGTACACCCTTTATGGCACCGACGAATCCGGCTCCTGCATGATCGAAATTGCCCTGCAACGCTGCGCAGTGCCGTGGCATCGCGTGCAGGCCAGTTCCTGGCAGGACGGCGAGGGTAGCGACGCGCTTGCACGAATCAATCCACTCAAGCAGATCCCCACCCTGGTCACTCCAAATGGCCAGGTACTGACCGAAAGCGCCGCGATCCTGATCCACCTGGGCCTGGAGTATCCCAAGGCCGAGTTGCTGGCTGGCGATCGTGCGCAGATCCTGCGTGGCTTGCTGTATATCGCCGCCAACTGCTATTCGGCGATCGGTATGATCGATTACCCGCAACGCTGGTTGGGCAATGCCGATGAGGCGCAGCAAGCGCAACTGGTCAGCGGCACACGGCGCTACCTGCACCAGGCTTGGGTCGTGTTTGCCGATCAGTTTGCCGGCCAGCTGTTTACCCCGAGCAACGCGCCGAATGCACTGGGCATCATGGCGGCAGCGGTGTCGCGTTGGGACGACGCGCGCGAGGTGCTCGGCAACCTGGCGCCGGGCTTTGCGCAGAGCCTGGAGCGGGTAGACGCTGACCCTGTCGTGGCCCCCGTTTTTGCCCGGCATTGGCCGCAGTGGAAGGTCTCGTAACCGGAAGAAACAATGACCAGGCCACTGTCCAAGCCCTTGCGTAGCGGGCTTCCTGACCTACGCTTCTTAAGGTGGTGTAGGAATCATCCTTGAATTTGGCTGTCGCAGACATGAAACTCAAGAACCCTGCATGGAATTCAAAGGAGGTGCGCATGCTCATCCGGTCGCTGACCCTGGCTACCTTGATGGCTTTTACGGGGCCGTTGTTGGCCGCTGATGATAATCCGCTCAAGCAGGAATTGGGCAAGACGCGCCCCCTGGTGGTCGTGGAGCTTGATGCTGGAAACCCGACACTGGCAACGCTGAAGAAACAGCTGGAAGAGGCTGCCACCAAGCAGGCCTTCGAAGAGCGCAGCATGGTGTTCTACACCGTGAAGTTCGGCAGCATTGGTGCCGAAGGGGAGAAGTTCGCCAAGGATCCCAAAGACAGCAAAAAGCTCACGCCGCCTGAAACCAACGCACTGATCCGTGCCCTCAAGCTCGGCGTCGGCAGCGGCACCAAAGTGATTCTGGTCGGCAAGGACGGCGAGAAAAAACTCGAGAAAACCGTGCCGCCGGACAGCCTCGACCTGAAGGAATTCTTCAGCGCCATCGACCAGATGCCGATGGCAGAAAAAGAAGCAGCTGCCGTGGCAGAACCTGAGCCTGCCGCACCTGCTGCGCCGGCCAAGGGGGCCAAACCTGGCAAACCCGTCAGCAAGTCGGCGCCTCAGCAACTTGATGATTAACTACATGACCCATGTGGGAACTGGCTTGTTGTGGCAAGCAAGCCCGCTTCCCCATTAGTCCTGTAGTGCTTTTACGGTTTAGGCGCTTTGCGCACCGGAAACGGAAAATAGAAAAATCGCAAGAACGCCACCCGCTTGATCACTTCCCCGATCAGCAACGGCACCAACAGTGCCACCACCAGACCTACACATGCCGCCATGAACGGATGCAGGCCCAGGCGCTCCATCAGGTCAAACGTCTTGTGCTGGATTTCGCCATGGAAGATCAACAGAATCAGGGTGGACTGGCCGATATAGGTCATCACTCGGGTGAGCAGCGCCGACACCATCAACACCCGCGCCAGCGCCCAGCAAATGTACACGCCGATCACTGCCAGCAGGCTGGTCCACAGCCAGTGGTCGTAGCGTCGCTGGGCCAAGTCCATGGTGTCGTGGCTGTAAATGAACACGGCGGCGAACAGCACCACCGAGATCAACAGGGTCAGCAACGAACCTTCATGCCGGCGCAGCCAATCGCGCAGCAGGTAGCCATAGATGAAGTAGGTGCTGCTGATCAGCGTGACGTCGAGGCTGAAGGGCAGGCCGGGCAGCGTCCAGGTGTGGTCACCGACGCTCACCGGTATCTGCCAGAACCATTGCAGCGTCCAGATGCCTAGCAACAGTTGCACACCGATCAGCATGCAGGCGGCCAACAGGGGCAGCTTCAGGCGCTGGATCAGCCGCAGCATCAGCCAACTGAATAGAATCGCCACCCAGAAGTGCGGCAAGAACCACAGCGCTTGCCATGGGATAGTGTCCACCGAGGCATACAGCACGCCGCCTATATCCGGCAGCAGCGGTTGCCCCCGCAGTACGTCACGTACGATCACGTACAGCAGCATGGTGAAAAAAAACGGCTTGAGCAGGCCATCGGCCTTGCGCACCGCCATCTCCACGAACGGTTGCTCGGGCTTGAAGAACACCCCTGACAGGAAAAAGAACAACGGCAGCACGAACGACGCCAGGATCGGGTACATCAAGTCCAGCGAGGTGGCGACGAACCAACTGTGGCCATACACAATAATCAGGATACCAATGCCCTTGGCGATATCCATTTGAATCCAGCGATGTTTCATCTAAGTCTTCCCGAACGATCATTCACGCCTTGCGCCACGGCCTAAGCCACAGCCCCATGCCCAGCAACACCAAAGCACCTGCCAGGGTACTCAACCCCAACTGCAGCCATACGCCTTGCAACCCGAACAACACCAGCGCCGCCAGCCCCAGCATCAACGTGCCGAGCAGCCAGTGCCGCGCCCAAGGCAGTGCCGTGAGCAGCCCCTGGCGCTGCATCAGCAGCAGCGCGGTGCAGATCACCCCAGCCAACGCCGCCAACGGAATACCGGCCAGGCCAAATGCAAACGGCAGTACGCAGAGCAACAGCACATTGACCAGGCTGCCCAATAATTCACAGCGCAGCGGCTGGCGCGTATCGCCCGCGGCATACGCATAGCGCGCCAGCAGGGCGTTCCATGCGCCAAACACCAAGGGCACGGCAAACCATGCCAGCAGCAGTGGCAGAGGCGAATCAACCGATTGCTTGGGCAGCAGCAACGCCACCAGACTGGGCGCCGCCGCCACCAGGCCGACGCCGGCCGGCAGCGTCAGCACACTGGCGGTTTCCAGGCCGCGCTTGAGCAGGGCCAGGCGTTCATCGCCCTGACGGCGGCTCATCATGCCCAGCAGCACCTGGTTGAGGCTCATCAGCGCAATCAGCGGCAGGTTCATCAGCTTGCGGGCCAGGTTGACCCAGGTCACCGCACCTTCCCCCAGCAGCGACGCCACCAGGCGTTCTATCAAAGCCAAGCCCTGGCTGGCGCCGTTGCTCAGTAACAGCGGGCCTATACGCTGGCCCAACTCCCGCAGGGGGGCAACCGTCAGCTGCATGCGCCACGGCCGCCAGCCCTGACGCCAAATCGACGGCAACAACGCCAAAGGCATCAACAGGCTACCGGTGAGACAGGCCAAGGCGAGGCTATGGGGTTGACTGGCCGTGCCGGCCAACGCGAGATAGGCCACCGGCGGCAGGTTAAACAACAACGAGCCGAGCCCTGCCAGCACAAAACGCTCGCTGGCCTGCAAGGGAATACTGAACAGTGCATGCAGCATCAAGCCTGGCACGCACCAGGCCACGACCTGCAAATTGCTGGCGGCCAGGGCGGTGGCACTGGTCGCCAGCCCTGGGCCCAGTACCTGCACCAGCCAGGGGGCTGACAGCATCAGCAGCAGACTGACCAGCAGGGCAACCAACAGCAATGCCGGGAACAACACGGCCAGCCAATCGAGGCGCTCGCTGTCCTTGCGCTTCAAGTAGAGCGGCAACGCGGCGGCGCTCAACACGCCACCGGCCAGCGACATTCGCAGCGCCTCGGGCAAGAACAGTGCGATCAAGAACGCATCACTGCGCTCCCCCGCGCCCCAGGCCGCCACCAGTAACCATTCGCGTGCGAACCCCAGGCACAGGCCGAGCAGGGTCGCCAGCGTCAGCCATACGGCAGAACCGAGCATCAGGGGCGCGCGCCATCAAGCAGCGGCTTGCGAAAAACCACAGTCTTGACCTGTGGCAGGCGCGCTGGGAACAAGCGCCGTGCTTCCAGCACATTGATCCCAACCATCAGCCAGAACAGCGCGACCATCACGACGGCAAAACTGAAGTAGTGGTCAAATAACCCACTGACCAGCGCCGACAGAATTCCTGCCGTGCTGCCCAGCCACAGGGCATTGTCCTTGGTCAGGCGGATCGGGCCTTTTTCCGGCCTGGCTTCACGCCACCAACGCACCGTAACGGCTATAAAGAGCAGCATGCCGACGATGCCGGTCTTGTAGATAAAGTTCAGCCACAGGTTGGAGATCCCCAGCAAGTGTGTGCCCGGTACCGGAGGGTCAACCTTGAAGCCAATGCCGAACGGATACGCCACCATGGCCTGGGGGAACATGCGGTATTCATCAAAACGAACTTCGGTGCTGGCGTTGCTCGACGAAAAGATCGTCGCCAAGCGTTCCTGCAGCGGTGGATAGGCCATTACCAAGGCCACGGTCAACGCCGCGCCGATCATCAACAAGCGTCCGGTGTAAGGCACGCGACGGGTGGCCATCCACATCAATACCAGCGCCAGGCTGACCATCGCGCCACGGCTGCTGGCCAACAGCAACGCCGCCGCTCCCAGGCACGCCACGCCAAGGCCCAGCGCACGTTTGAAACCTTGTTCGGTCATGCCGTAACAGAACGCCAGGGGCAGCAACAGCGCCATGATCCCGCCGATGGCGTTCGGGTGCATCCACGGTGAACCCATGCGCGACGACATGGCTTCCAGGCCGAATTTCAACATGTCGAAGTTGCCGTAGTTGAGAAGGGCGAGAATCGGCGCAATCCCTGCCCCGGAGCGCGTGCGCACGAACACGGCGATCGACATCACCAGCATCGCCAGAGTGCCCAGCAGCAAGGCGATCACCAGGCTTTCGCGGCGTTTATAGTCCACCAGCAGCTTGGCGGCCAGGAACACCCCCGACAGGTTCAACAACCAGCGCAGCCAGTTGGCTACGCCGCTGCTTTCGGCGTGGATGCTCACCTGGCCAACGATAAACGGGAACACGCTGAACAGCATCAGCCACAGCAGCATCTGGTCGGTGGGCCGGCGTGCCAGGCGCGGTGCATCGGGCAGGCGTGACAGGAAGCTGTGCCACAGCACGGCGCCCCAGGTCAGCGCCAGGATGGCTTCGCTTACCGTGCTGCGGATGCCCAGGTTGAGGGTGGAGTAGGGCATGAAGGTCGCGACCAAGGCAAACAGCAACAAGCCCCAGAAGGGAAAGCGCAGGATGGTCACGGCTGCCGCAACACCCATCACAGCGAGAAAGGCCTTGGCCGGTGACAGCGCCAGGGCGGCTGCACCAAACAGCACGCCGAAGAGGATGGCGACGAGGCTTGCCAGGGAGAGTCTCATTTCAGTTCCTCGATCAGTTCGGCCAGGCGCCGACGATAGGCGTTTGGGTTGTAGCGTTCGGCCCATTGCTTGCGTTGTTCTGCAGAAGACTCGTCGCTGCGCTCGCCCAGGCTCAGCATCAGTTGCACCAACGCCGGGCCATCGGTCGGGGAAAACCGCGGCGCCGACGGCGGGGTGATTTCATCCAGCGAGGTACCGCTGGCCACGGCCACAGGTGTGCCGACGCTCAGCGCTTCAATCACCGGTAAACCAAACCCTTCCGCGTAGGAGGGCTGCCACACACGGGACGCCTGGCGGTACAACGCCTGCAGTTGGGCATCGGTGACACCACTGAGTGCGCGAATTCCCGGTAGCCCGCGCAGTGCTTCGGGCAAATGCTCAAGGCTGCCCACCAGCATCAATTCCGGTACAGCGGGTGATTGCTGCCGCGCCTGCTGCCAGGCCTTCACCAGAAAGGGTACGTTCTTGCGCAACTCGCGAGTACCCACCAGTAGCCAGAAGGCTTCGGGTAAGTGGAGATCGGACAGGTCTGCTGCCGGCTCATTGAACCCATCCACCTGATTGGGCAGCACACGCACCTTGCCCGCCGCCTGGGGAAACAGGCGTACGGTTTCATCGGCACTGTATTGCGAGGGTGTCCACACGCGGTCGGCGCTGCGCACCGCATAGGCAATCGACAGCCGGTCGCTGGTCTTGTAGATCAGGGCCTTGAGGCGATTGGCGTGGTAGTTGTCCAAAGTGATCTGGAACAGGTCGTGCAGCAGTACCACAGTGCGCAGCCCCTTGGGCTTGGGTGGTAATGGCAAGCCCATATTGAAGGTGCTGATGTACAGGTCAATCTGTTGTTCGCGCAGGGCCCGGGGTAAAAAGCCGGCTTCGAAACGCAGGCGATTCTGTGGCTGATGCATCGCCGTCTTCGCGCAACCCCAGGTCGGGCAGTGGGCCTGCAAGCGTGTCTGGTCGCCCAGCGGGGCCACGGTAAACCGTTCCAATTCGATACCCGGCAAGGCACGCAAGGCGCTTTCCAGGGCATACACCTGGCGGCTGATACCCGATTGCGGCGAGGTGCCGACGGTGCGGTAATCCAGGCCTACACGCATACAGGCTCCTTTTGAGTGAGCGGCGACAGGCTGGCGTACACCTGCTCCAATTGGCTGGCGGCCACGCTCCAGTCATGGGCGCGCCGCACATAGGCGCGCCCGGCTTCGCCCATGGGCGCTGCGGCCGCGGGGAATTGCAGCAGGCGTACTACAGCATTCGCCAGGTCAGCGGCGGTTTGCCCTGCGAGGTAGTCCAAGCCGTCGACCAGGTCCAGGCCCGACACGCCCTGCTCGGTGCTGGCCAGGGGCAGGCCGGCCGCCAGCGCTTCCAGCACTTTGAGCTTGGAGCCGCCGCCATGGCGCAACGGTGCCAGGAACACTGAACAACTCGATTGCAGGCTCAGCAGGTTCGGCACGAACCCTTGCCACTCGATGCGGGGGTCCTGCCAGCGCTCGCGCCAGCTGTCGGGCATGCCGAAACCGCACACGCTCATGCGCGCATCCGGGCAGCGCTCCCAGACTTTGGGCAGAATTTCATCCAGGGCCCACTCGATCGCATCCACATTGGGCGCGTACTCATAGTTCCCGAGAAACAGTACACGGCGTGTCGATGGATCTGGGTGTGCGGCGGCAAAGTGGTCGCAGTCCACGCCATTGACCACCACCGGCACCGGTTTGCCGGCGATGCCTTGCATCACCTGTGCATCGCTGTCGGTTACTGCTACTACCTGGGTAGCCTGGCGCATTACCCGGCGTTCCCAGCGCATATAGCGCCATTGATCGTAGCGAATGAACGGCAGCGCCCAGCTCGGCAGGCGGTCATAGGTGGCCGCGCCCAGGGCCGATTCCACGTTGTGTTCGGTGAGCACGAAGGGCTGGGGTTTGCGCACCAGGGCGTCTTCATACGGCTGGAAGCTGTAGCTGTGTTCTATTTGCACCACATCCCAGTGCTCATTGAGCAGTTGGTTGAATCGGTCCTGCAACGCCCCCGACAGCCCATTCACGCTGGCCAGCAAGGGGTAGGGTGCAAAGAGTCCGGCCACCAGGGTCTTCACGCTGCGCAGTGGGCGGCGGGGCAAGATGATCAATTGCTCGAGAAAGGCTTCCAGTACCTGGCGATCGGTCAGCGATACCGGGTGTTTGTCATGCAGGAGCAAGGTGATCCGATGCCCCCGGGCCGCCAGGCTGCGCAGCAGGTGGAACTGACGCGTCTTGCCGCCGCTGGTGGCGGGCCAGGGTGAGTAGGGCAGGATCCATAAAATGCGCATGACGGGTTTCAATCCCATAACAGAATTTGCAGGTTCGGCTTGACCGCAACGGTCAAGCCGTTGGTGCCGCTCACTGGGGTTTGCGTGCCGCGCAGCGGGTCATACAGGGTGGCGTTGGCGAGGTCCGGCAGGTGCGCATTACCGCCTTTTGCCGACCAGAAGAACCACAGCTTGCGACCATCGGCGCGGGTCCATCCGATGCTGAACAGGCCCTCGGGCAGTTGATCGGCGGCGGGTGGGTCGCCAGGCGTCAATTGCGGTCCGCTGACGTCGAGAAAATGCTTCAGTGCGGTATAGACCGGTTTTGGCTTGGCATCGAGGTCGAGCAAGCCGTAGGCACGGTCGCGCACGCTGGCGCGCTGGTCGAGGTCGCTCAAGGTGAACAGGAAGATCTTGTCGAAATCCATCGCGCTCATCAGGGCCAGGCGGCGGAGCACATAGTCGGCCTGGCCTTGCAGGGTAATGATGTCCTGGACTTCCTTGGGCCCCGTGTACGCTGACCAGCCCCATTCGGTGCTCCACAGCGTCTTGACGCCATTGCTGCGCAGTTTTTGGTTGAGCGCAGTTGTCTTGGCGACGAAGTCCAGGTTGGCGGGGTCGTTTCCTTCGGGCAACTGGGTGTAAGGGTGATAGGACATCACGGTGTTCAGGCTGGGCACGCCGAGGGCATCGAAGGCGTCGAGCATGGTCTGGCCGTTGGGCATCTCGCTGAAAAACGCCAGGCCAGCCGCCACCACTGGTTTATTCGGGTTGACCGCACGCAGGGCCGCTGCGCTGCTTTTCAGCAGGGCGGCGTAGCCGGCCGGGTCGGCCACGGGGCGCCAGAAGCCGAGCAGATTCGGTTCATTCCACACCTGCCAGGCATCAACGCTGGGATAACGTTGGGCCAACAGCGCCATGCGGATCGCGAACACATTCGGGTCCTTGGGCGGGTACTGGTCCTGATACGGCGCACCCACGGGCGCGGTGGTGATGAAGGGCGCCGAACCCACCAGGTAGAAGACCGACTTGAGCTGGTTGTCCTGCAACTTGGCCACCAGTTCGTCCAGCGTGGCCACCTGGTACTGATCAGCCACCGGCTCCAACCGATCCCAATGCAGGTCCAGGCGTACCCACTGCAAGCCCAGGTCCTTGAGACGGTCGATCTGCATCTGGTAACGCTGGGGGCTGAACCACAGGAACTGCGCGTTCACTCCCAGGAAATCCTTCCACACCAGCACCTTGTTGCCCTTGAGCACATGGCTCTCGGCATCGGCCGGGCGCCCCCAGATAAAGACGGTAACGCCCATGACCGCCACCAGTGCAAGCGTGGCCAAGTACGTACGTTTACGCACCATAAGGGGCCCCCGCAATCGCTTGCTCAAAAAGCTGCTTGAACTGCCGTGCGGTCAGTGGCCACAGGCGTTGGCCGCCAATGTGCGCGGCGCGTTCGGCCCAGTCCCTGGCCAGCGTCGGGGTCTGCGCCAGGCGCAGTAGTTGCGCGCTCAACGCGGCGACGTCGCCTTGGGGATAGATTGCGCCGTTCCCGCTGGCAACCTCTTCGGCAAATGCCCGTGCATCCGAAGTAATCGCCCCGCGCCCGCACGCGGCGGCCCAGGACAACGCGCCGCTGGTGCCGCGCTGGCGACCCAGCAGGCCGAGTTTTTTCGATTCGCGATACGGCAGCACCATCACGTGGTGCGCCTGTATCGTCTGCGCAATCTCGCTGGCCGGCAGGTTCAGCCGCCAGTCGATGGAGCCAGACAGGCCAAGGTCGGCTATCTGGCGGTTCAATTGTTCAAGGTAATTGCCGCCAGCCCCAAACGCCATTTCGGCGGCAGTGCCACCGGCCAGGGTCAGGCGCACACGGTCACGCAATTGGGGGGCTTGCTGGAAAACTGCGGCCAGGGCCTGTAACAGGTCTTCAATGCCTTTGCCCCGGTAGATAAAGCCGAAATACAGCAGGTGCAGCGTATCCAGGGGCGGCAGCGCCACCGCCGCAATCGCCAGGTTGGCATGGTTGATCACCGCCACTTTGCCTGCGGGCAATTGCATGCGTTGGCTGAGGCAATCGGCGCCCAGGCGGGTGAGGGTGATCAGTCTTGTGAGGCCGCGGGCCACCTGCCGCTCTTCACGCAGGGTCAGCGGGTCTGCCAGCACCACCGCCGCTTGCGGCAACGGGCTGGGCAAGCGCTCCAACAGATTGAGCGGGAAGGGCAGTTGCTCGCGCCGCCATACCATGCGCTCGGGGTCATGCACGGTTGCCGTCAGCGGCAGGTTGGGATAGGCCTTGCGCAACTCGCGCAACGCCAGGAACTCCCCCAGCCGGCCGCCGCCCAGCTCGGCGTGGACCAGGTCCACGCTCTGCCAGTCGAATGCACCGATGGCCTGTTTGATCGCGATGCTGGTGCCCTCGACGCCGCTCAACGGTGTCGCCACCGTCACGCCCAGCTGCTCCAGTGCCGTCTTGAAATGGTTCGCGTAGTCGGCGATCCCATTTTTTTCCGGCGGCAAAGGCGCGAGCAGGGCGATGCGCATCAGAACGCCCCCCGATATTTGGCGATGGTCTGCAGCACCTTGGCCGGCACTTCGAATTTACGCCGGTTGATGATGATGCCGTCCACTTTGCCGAATGCGGTATTGAGGATCGACAGCGCATGCTCCACCACCGGGACCGTGCTTTTCTGCGCCTCCACCACCAGGGCGATCAGGTCGGCGCGACGCAGATTGACGAAGGCATCGCGGTTGTCCAGCAGCGCCGAGGCATCCAGCAGTACCACTTCGCCCGGCGCCGCCGGGGCCGCACCGCCGACACGCACAGTAATGCCGTTTTCCTGAAGCAACTGGCGCAACTGTTCCACTACGAACGTCACCCCTTCACCATGGCGCGCGGAGGTCAACCCGAGGGTCAGGCCGCGTTCAGTGATACGGTCCAACTGCAGCAGACCGTAGAGCCGGTAGATGCTCGCGTTGAATGCGTTGGTGCCTTGTGCGGTACTGGTATCCAGTTCTGGCAGGGTGGTCCACAGCGGCAGGCCGAACTTGCGTTCCACCAAGCCACCGTCATGGATGCGCTGGTCGAGCAGGTAGCACAGGTAGATCACCAGCAAGCCGACCACGATGGAAAACGGGATCGCCAACAACAGCATCAACAGGGTTTTAGGGAAGATTCGGCCAGGGTTCAGGGTGGCCTCCTCAATCACCGCGATGTTGCTGATCTGGCTGTTATCCAGCTCACGGTCGATGCGCGATTTTTCCAGGTTATCGACATACAGCGCATAGTTACGCTCGGTGGCACTCAGTTCACGGGACAGGCGCGCCAGCTCCGGTTCAATCTCCAGGGCTTCCTTGCGTTGCGCCTCGAGGTTCACCAGTTGTTTCTGCTGTTGCACCAGTTGTGTACGCAGTGCCGAGTTGTTGCTGGACTCATCGAGCAGCACGCGCTGCAAGTGGATCTCCAGGGTGTTCGGCGCACGGTTTTCCGAGCTTTGCACGGTGTTGCTTTCATTCGCGACCTGGGCCTGCATGGCGCGGATCGACGCATCCAGGGCTTTGACCGGCGGCGCATTGTCGGTGTAGGTGCGCATCATGTCGGCCTTTTCCAGCAACTTCTGGTTGAGCAGGCGACGCAAGTCCTGCTGCTGCGGGTTCAGCGCAATCTGGCGTACCGTGGTCACTTCCTTGGGTTGGGTCTTGAGCTGAGTGCGGGTGCTCTCCAGGGCGCTGTCGGACGAGGCAATCAAGCGCGTGGTATTGAAGGTTTCGCCACGCAGCACGTTGATGCGCTCGGACAAATCCTCCAGGCGATCGGTGATGCTTGCCGCGCCGATCTGGTTCAAGTGGGCAAGAATCTGCTCCTTGTAGCTCTTGATTTCGGTAGCGCTGTTGGCTACCTGGCCTTCATAGAAGGCATACAGGCTCTTGCGTCCCAGGGCCTGGGTGCGTTCGTTGATGTAGGTCTCGACCCAGCTTTTGACCACCGCCTGGGCGATTTCCGGGTCGCTCCACTTGAAGCTGATGTCCATGACGGTGGAACCGGCCGCGTGGCTGACGTCGAAGTTTTTCTCCAGGCTGGCGGCCAGGCGCTCCACGGGTGTGGTCTGTTCAATGATGCCCACGGTTTCCAGCACCACGCGCACACCGTCGAACACTGCGCCGATACCACTTTTGACGTAGTACTTGGTGCGCTTCCAGAGGCCTTCCGGTGGCGGCATTTTGTCGATGACTTCCAGGTAATGCTCGGCCACCGCCCGCACGATAGGGCGACCGGTCAGCAGGCGTTCCTCATCGACAATCGGGTCGCGTTGAGTGCTCGGCATGACCAGCGCCTGGCGGTTGCTGATCTCAATGGGCAGCGTCGAATCGCGCCCCGGCTTGACCAGCAAGCGTGCGGTGGACTCGTATTTGGCTGGTAGTAAAAAGGCCCCCAGCAGAATGATCACCAGCGCCGCGATGGCCGCCAGCTTGAACTCGTGCCGGAAGATGAAGAACAAGCGCAGAAGATCGCGAAAAGAACGGATCTCGATCATGGGATGTCGCTCCTTTAGTTACTGCCGCCGCTGGTTCGGGTGTAGTTGTAGCCAACCCCGATCGACTTGGTGAATGGGATCAACTGGTTCAAGTAGGTATCTACGCCCTGGATGCGCTCGCCCACGTTGGATTTGGGCACGAACACCACATCTCCCCGCTGCAGCGGCACTTGTTTACGCCCGTTGGGGCCGGTCTTGAGGTATTGGCTGAAGTCCAGGAAGTAAGCGCGGTAGGTGCCTTGGGTGTCTTCGCGCAACAGTGCGACCATGCTGGCGTTGCCCGCCGGGTTCACCCCGCCGGCGCCGACGATGGCTTGTTCCAGGGTGTTGGCCGAGGCGATCGGCACCGTGGTCGGGTTGTTTACCGCACCGCCGACGATGATCGAGTTGCCCGGTGCCTGGTTGATGTTCACCGTCACCCGTGGCTCGCGATACACCGGCGCAAGCTTGTTGCTCAGCTCGTTCGCCACCTCGGCTGGCGTGCGACGGGCTACCTGGATCGGGCCCAAGAACGGGTAGTTGATCTTGCCATCGGTTTGCACGGTGTACAGCGTCAGCTCATAGATGGTGCTGACGTTGAACGCCGACAGCGTTGGCATCTCACCGGCATCGCGCACAATGCGCAACTGATCGCCGATGCGGATACGCTCTACCGCCGGCGGCAGCTGCGCAAGCTGGTCGAGGGCGCGCTTGCCGTCCTCGACCGTCTTGCCGTCGGGGGGGACGATACGTGCAGGGGTATTGCAGGCGGCCAGTGCCATCATGGCCAGGACGAGCATAGTTCTTTTCATCAAGGGGGACTTCCTGTAGGTCATGATGCTCACCTCCAATAACCGGGAAACATGCTGATGCGCCGCTTTAGGGCGAGGGGTAGGCGGCGTTCCAGATGGCCCAGCCGATAGCCGAGCAATTTGAACGCGCTGCGCACCAGTACTTCGGGTACGCGGTGCAATGCACCGGCTGCGCGCAACGCTGCGAGTTCAGCCTGTACATAGCGTTTACCTTCACCGCCGGCATCGCCAAAGGCTTGGCGAATCCACGGCTCGCGACCGTAGAACACGCCAATGTCGAAGTAGCGGTGAAACTCATCCATGAGTCGGTAATCGTGGGAGTGGTACACCCGCGCCGTGGCGGCGTAGCGCACCTTGTAGCCATCAAGCAGCATGCGCGCCGCGACGTAGGCATCCTCACTGCCGATCACATCGGCGGGGAAGCCACCCACGGCCTGCAGGGCGCTGCGCCGGTAGACTGAAAACGAGTCGGAGCTGAAGCAGGTTTTAATCCCCAACTGCGCAGCGTCGGCAAGGCTCTTGGTGCGGCTCTGGGCCGGGTAATTGAAGTGGCGTGACTGGGCTCCCAGCACGCCAGCGCCAGGGTGCGGCAATTGCCGGCCGTAGGCCACGCCGTTGAGTGGGTCTTGTTGCAATTCTTCGAGCAGGTTGGCGAAGGTCTCTGGGTCAGCCGGGATTGCGTCCTGAGTCATCACGATCAGTGCGTCACCGCTCGTGTGTTCACTGGCCCAGCGCCGTGTGCCACCGTGGTTGAAGTCGCGTGCGTCGATAACCTCGACCCGCGCGCCAAATTCGCGAAAGCGCGCCACGGTGTCATCGCTGGACGCGCTGTCGACTACCAGCATCTCGTCCGGTTGCAGAGTCTGCATCTGCAGCGCGGGCAGCAGTCGCGTCAAATGACTGGACGCGTTGCGGGTTGGAATGATCAGCGAGGTGCGCATGTCATTTCTTCTCTGCGGGCGCGCGCCCATAGATGTCATCGAAGCGTACGATGTCGTCCTCGCCCAGGTATTCGCCGCTCTGCACTTCGATCATCACCAGGTCGATGATGCCGGGGTTGGTCAAGCGGTGCTTGTGCCCAGCCGGGATGTAGGTCGATTCGTTGGCGTTGATCAAAAATTCGCGCTCGCCATTGGTGATCTGCGCGGCACCGCTGACCACTACCCAGTGTTCGCTGCGGTGGTGATGCATTTGCAGCGACAGCGATGCCTGGGGCTTGACCACGATGCGCTTGATCTTGAACCGGCTGCTTTCCTCCAGCACGGTGTAGGTTCCCCACGGCCGGGTGACGGTGCGGTGCAGGCTGAACGCCGGATGGTTCTGGCGCTTGAGTTCGGCGACGATGTAGCGCACGTCCTGGCTGCGGTTGGCGTCGGCGATCAGCAGGGCATCGGGGGTATCGACGATGATCAGGTCTCGCACGCCGACGGCACCGAGTACGCGTTTGGGCGAGTCGATATAGCAGTTGTGCACGTCATGCAAGATGGCTTCGCCATTGACCTGGTTGCCCTGGGCATCGCTGGGCGTGAGCTGGCGCAGGGCTTCCCAGGAACCGATGTCGCTCCAGCCGATGTCGCACGGCACCACGGCCACTTGCGTGGACTTCTCCATCAACGCCACGTCGATGGAAAGGTCTGGCGCGGTGCCGAAGGCCTCGCTGCCCAGTTCACGCTGGCGCGAGGTGCTGTTTTGCAGGTGCTGGCTCTGCTCGAGGGCTGCACGAGCGGCCCCCAGTACGTCGGGAGCATGGGTCGCCAGCTCGTCCACCAGAGTACTGGCCTTGAAGCAGAACATGCCGGCATTCCACAAGTGCTTGCCGCCGTCGAGATAGGCTTGGGCCGTGGCCAGGTCGGGTTTTTCGACGAAACGCTTGACCCGGTTACCCAGGCTCAGGGCGTCACCTTTTTCGATGTAGCCGAAGCCTGTTTCCGGGTGATCGGGTTGAATGCCGAAGGTCACCAGGTAGCCGGCTTCGGCCAACTCGCGTGCCTGGGTCACGGCGTCGGCGAACGCGGTTTCATTCAGCACCAGATGGTCGGCTGGCATCACCAACAACTGGGCGTCGCCACCGAAATGCTCCTGCACGTGCAGTGCCGCCACCGCAATGGCCGCTGCGGTATTGCGACCGAACGGCTCCAGCAACAGGTCCAGAGGCAGCCTGGCCTGGTTGACTCCGCGGTAGTCATCCAGGGTGCGAAACAGCAAGTCGCGATTAGTGACGGTCAGCACACTTTCCACGCCGGGCAGGCGCGCGGCACGTTGAAAGGTTTTCTGCAGCAGACTCTGGCCGTCACGCATACGCATGAATGGCTTGGGCATGTTCTGCCGGGACACCGGCCACAGCCGCGTGCCTGACCCACCGGAAATAATGCAGGGGATTAATCCGTTGAGTGTATTCATCAATAGACTTCCTTGGTGGAAAGGACGGCTGGGACCGTCATGAAGACGATGTACAAATCGAACCACACGGACCATTTGGAGATGTACTCCAGGTCGTATTCGACGCGTTTCTGGATTTTGAACAGGGTGTCAGTTTCACCCCGGTAGCCGTTGATCTGCGCCCAACCGGTGATGCCGGGCTTGACCCGGTGGCGCGAGCTGTATTCGCTCACAGCCACTTCGAACGGAATACCGGCGGCTTTGGTGGCGGTGGCATGAGGGCGCGGGCCGACCATCGACATGTTGCCCTGCAGCACGTTGAACAACTGCGGCAGCTCATCGATGCTGGTCTTGCGGATGATGCGGCCAACCCGGGTAATGCGCGGGTCTTCACGAGTGGTCTGGCGTTCGGCGGTAAAGTCGCTCTGGTCGGTGTACATCGAGCGGAACTTGAACACGCGAATTTCGTTGTCGTTATAGCCGTAGCGGTTCTGGCGAAACAGCACCGGGCCCTTGGAGTCGAGCTTGATCGCAATGGCCGTGACCAGCATCACCGGTGACACCAGCACCAGGGTGATGCTCGCCAGGAGCAGGTCTTCGCAACGCTTGATAAACGGCGACCAACCGCGCAGCGGCAACTGCGAGGTATTGAACATCAGGATGCCGCCCACGTCTGTGATCCGGCTATGGCCGTAGCGCAGGGCAGCCATGTCGGGCACCAGCATCACGTTCACCGACATTTGCCGCAGGCGATTGACCAGGCCGTGAATGCGTTGCTCGGCAGCCCAGGGCAGGCAGATCATCACTTGGTTGACCTGTTCGGCGCGGATCAGTTTTTCCAGGTCGCGGGTATTGCCCAACAGCGGCAGGCTGCTCAGTTCCTTGGGAATACGCTCGGTGCGGTCGTCAATAAAGCCGATAAGCCCGGAGCGAATGTCGCCGTTGCGTTGCAAGTGGTCGGCGACATGCACGGCGGTGTCAGTGAAACCCAGGATCACTGTGCGTTGCAGGTATTTGCCCTTGCGCATGAGTTTGCGGTACAGGCGTAGCATCACCAGGCGTTCGGCACAGAACATCGTCAAGCTGGCGATATACCACACCACCAGGTTGCGCGGGTTCAATTGCGGAAATACCTGCAGGATCTGGTACATGAACAACAGGATGCAGAATGCGGAGGACCAGGCCACGATATTGGTGCGCAGGCGCAAGCGATTACTGAACAGTTCCTCGGAATAAATGCCCAGGGCCTGGAACAGAATGATGGTCAATACCGCAAAAAACAGCAGCAAGCCCAGAAAGTGCGAACGCATTTCAGGGGCCATCGGGTCGAGGAAAAGCGCCAGGACCAGCGGTGGGAAAATGGCCGTCAGACCGTGGACCAGCTTGACGAAAACCACAAAAAACTCGACAAACCCTGCTCGGGTCAAAAACAAGCTGACAACTGACGACTTCTCTCGCATACAAACATCCCTCATTGCACACCAGGCGTTCTATTCGGTCGTCTGAACCAGACGGCAGCGGACTACGCTGGGTAAAACGCATCCCTTCCTTCGAATGGATCGCTCCAAATGAAAGAATTTTGCAAGGGCAGTGGCTACTACAGGAGGACTTCCTTTTCTCTTTCAGTCAATAATTTGACCTTGTTTCAGCGATGATATCATAGACACTTTAAATGTTCCTTCTTGTGTCATTTTGTTGACATTCCTTGTGCAAGAGGACCCGGTCTCGGGGTGTGATTTTGAGTGTAGGAACAAAAGTGTGAATTTTCCTGTTTGTCAGGAAACACTTTTTTGACGGGCCCCGGGGAGGCGTAGGAAAAGAGGGCGCAACGCACCAGGCGCCTGCCCTCCAGAGGATTGAGCGGGTTAAAAGGTGCCTTTCAGACTGACCGTGAAATTACGCGGTTCGCCATAAAAATTGCCCCATGAGGCTGTGCCCACGGTTTGGTAATAGTTTTTGTCGAAGAGGTTCTTGGCGTTAAGGGCGACGGTCCAGGTGTCATCTACGCGGTAGGCCAATCGTGCATCCCAAACCGTATAGCCGGCCTGTTCGAGCTTGAGGCCCTGCTGCATGCGATAGTTGCCGCTCTGGGCATTGACCCCCGTACCCACGCTCCATTTGGACAGCGCGCCATCCAGCTGG
The DNA here is from genome assembly GCF_021605325.1 of Pseudomonas sp. PA-7-1E. Taxonomy (NCBI): domain Bacteria; kingdom Pseudomonadati; phylum Pseudomonadota; class Gammaproteobacteria; order Pseudomonadales; family Pseudomonadaceae; genus Pseudomonas; species Pseudomonas sp. PA-7-1E. Next base: position 18,596 of record NZ_WKFA01000053.1, on the reverse strand, counting down.
TAATCGCCCCACATGCGCAACATGTGGCGGGGTACATAGGTGTTGGACGCGCCTCCTTCGATAGCGGTATCAATGTTTTTAAGCGATTTGGTCTGAGTGTAGGTGTAGCCCCCCGAGACTTGCAGACGTTCGAGCAACTGGCCGCTGACTTCGGCTTCGACGCCCTGGGCGCGGACCTTGGCAGTGTCGGTATAGCAGTAGCCATCGGACGAAGTTGGGCAGAAACTCAGGAAGTCAGTCTCGGCGCCGTTTTTCTCTGTGGCCCGGAACAACGCTATGGAACTGTTGAGACGCCCGTCGAACCATTCGCCCTTGATACCCAGCTCGTAGTTGTCCCCCATCTTGGGCTTGAGTGCCGCGCCGTCGGCGGTGGCATAAGAGCTCTGCGGCTGGAAGATATCGGCGTAGCTGGCGTACAGGGAAAGGTGTTCGTCGAGGTCGTAGATCAGAGCGGCAAACGGCGTGACTTCACCGGATTCCTTGGTGCGCGCATCTTGCACACTCCACTCGCCCCAACCCAGGGTGTTGGACTGCCGACGGTTTTCGTACCAGCTCACACGGCTGCCCACGATGAACATCAAGGGCTCGGCCAGGCGCAGGCGCAAGGTGGCGTAAGTACCATACTGGGTAGCGGTTTCCTTGACCGTGCCACCGCGGTACATGTTTGGCCAGAAGGTGTCATTGGCTGGTTCGGGGAAGTGGTGGTCGGGCTGATAAATGCTCTGGCGCGTGGGCAGGTTCTGGATCGCGAATACGTCATCCTGGGTGCCTCGGCTGCCGTTGGCCCCAAGGATCAGTTCGTGTTCCAGGCCAAAGGCTTGGAACTTGCCATCGATGTAAGCGTCCAGGCCGAAGTCCTTGTGCTCATAGTCCATCAATGCTGCGTAGGAGTTGGCGGTGGGGGTTGGGGCGCCATAGGCGATGGTACCTTCGCTGGCGGCGTACTTGGTGTCTTGCAGGTTGCGGCTGTGCACAGCGGCGACTTTGATTTGCCAGTCGTCATTGAAGTGATGGGTGAGGTCAGCGAAGAACGTCGTGCGTCGGCTTTGCCAGTCGTTCCAGGATTGGCCCAGGCAGGTGGAACGGCTTAACCTGGCGCTCTTGCCATCGCTATAGCGCGGCAAGCCACCCCAACAGGGGCTGGCGTCGACGTCTTCGTAGCTGGCTCCCACGCCCAGGGTTGTGTCGGGGCTCAGGTCGACGTCCAGTGCGGTATAGAAGGCTTGGTCCTGGCGCTTGGAAATGTCCATGTAGGAGCCGCGATCCTGTTGGCTGAACGCCGCGCGGCCGCGCACGGTGCCGCTGTCATTGAGCGGGCCACCGGTATCGACGTCGGCGCGGTAGTTGTCCCAGGTGCCGGCGGACAGCATCAGGCTTGAGGTCGGGGTGGCCTGTGGCCGCTTGCGCACGAAGTTCACCGCACCGCTGGCCGTGCCGGCCCCCTTGAGCATGCCGGCTGCGCCTTTGAGTACTTCCACGCGATCATAGATCGCCATGTTGGCGCTGAAACTGTCCGCCTGCACATAGTCCTTGCCCATGTCCAGCGGTACGCCGTCGTACTGGTACTGGCCGAGCATCTTGAATCCACGGGAATAGAAATACTTGCCGCCCATGGGCGACTCGTAGGTGGTGATCCCTGGTGTACGTTCCATCACATCGTCAATGGTGGTGACATTCTGATCGTCCATCAATTGGCGGGTCATCACACTCACTGACTGTGGCGTTTCCCGCAGGCTGTGTTGGCCTTTGCCGATGGTGACCGCGCCGGTAGTGTAAGAACCGGTGCCTTCGGTCAGGGCCCCCAGGCGTTGGCCGGTCACCGTGGTCGCGCTCAGGTTCAGGGCACCGGTGTCGGCCATTTGTGGCAACAGCAGCCAGATATCCTTGCCTTGGCGCTGGGCTTGCAGGCCCTGGCCGCGCAGTAACTGGCCCAAGGCCTGTTCTCGATCGAAGTTGCCGCTCAGGCCTGTGCTGGTTTTACCGGCAACGCTGGTGGCATCGTAGGACAAGCTGATGCCGGCCTGACGGGCAAATTGATCCAGTGCCGAGGTAAGGGAGCCGGGGGCGATCGCCCATGCGCGAACCTGGGTATCAGCGCTAGCGGAGTCGGCCATCACGGCGAGTGGCAAGACGCCGCCGCCCAGGCAGGCGCCAAGGAGGGCGGCCTGCACCGCGTGTTTGAGAAGAGAACGTTTGGAGGGGAACGCTTGCATGACCGCGGGATGCTCCTGAAGGAAGTGGACAAACCGGCCTGTTGATCGGCCCTTCCTTACAGGTCGAATGGCAATGAGAATTCACCTCATTTATTTTCGGCCGGTCACACCCGAGCGGAGACGGTTACCCAGTAGCGGCTGCGGTAGGTCACATCGATCGCCAGCGATTGAGTGACCAACTTGAGCACTTGGTCGGTGTCCTCCAGTTGGTAAGTGCCCGACACCCGCAGCCCTGCCACGGCTTCGCTGCAACGCACCAACCCATTGCGATAGCGGCCCAGTTCGGCCAGGAAGTCGTCCAGGCGCATGTTGTGGGCGCTGATCACGCCGTCACTCCAGGCCCAGGGGTCCAGGCCGTTATTGGGGGAAGGGCGAATGCCGCTACGGTTGAACATCACCTGTTCGCCTGGCTTGATCACCTGGCGTGCGGCGCCGTCATGGCGATCGGCAAACACCGCTACCGCACCCTGTTGCACGGCCAGCAGGGTACCTTGGGGTTCTTCGCGCACCAGCAAGCGTGTGCCCAGGGCGCGTAGGTAACCGTCGCGGGTATGCACCCATAGCGGACGGCGGTCGACGCCGGTATTGATCAATATTTCACCCTGGCGCAGGTTCACCAGCCGTTGTTCGGCGCTGGAGGTAATGTCGACGGCGCTGGCGCTGTTGAGCTGGACTTTGCTGCCATCCTCCAATGTTACCCAGCGCCGCTCGCCAGTGGCGGTGCGGTAGTCCGCCATCAAGGCGGGCAGGGGCGTGTAGTCGCGGCCCAGCCAGGCTAAACCTGCGGCGCCGGCAAACAGCCCGAGCAGTTTCAGGCTTTCACGACGGCTGATGTGCTGGCGTGCGCCGTCGAGTGCATGGCGACTGACATGCGCCGGCAAGTGGTTGAAATCGTCATTCAGGGTGGCGACCCGTTGCCAGGCCTGTTGATGCGCCTCGCTGGTGTGCAGCCACTGGTCAAAGGCCGCGGTGCTGGCGTCGTCGGCGGTGTTGTAGCGCAGCTTGATCATCCATTGGATGGCCTGGTCGACCAGGTGCGAGTCAGGAGTCGGCATAGCGCAACCGGTAACAGGCGTGCAGCGCCTTGGACAGGTCGCGTTCCACCGTGGCCTTGGACACGCCCAGGCGCAAGGCGATCTGCGGGCAGGTCAGGCCGTCCAATTGGGCCAACAGGAACGCCTCGCGCACCCTCGGCTTGAGCTGGTCGAGCAAACGGTCAATACGCTCCAGGCTGTCGAGGATCAGCCGCTTTGTTTCTTCGCTCGGCACCTCTACTTGCGGGAAGTGCGCCAGGCTTTCCAGGTAGGCGCGTTCCAGTTCGCGGCGCCGGTATTGGTCGATCATCAAGCTGCGCGCGATGCTGCTCAGATACGCGCGCGGCTGCTGAAAAGTCTGTTGCTGACGCGCGTTGAGCAGGCGCACGAAGGTGTCCTGCGCGAGGTCAGCGGCGCGCTCATGGCAGCCCGTGCGCCGGCTCAACCAGCCGCGCAGCCATGAATGGTGGGCTTGGTATAGCTGGCCGATGGCAGCAGGGTCCAGTGGGTGATCGCTCGACATGGTCATCCTGGCGCAGCAGGCTTAATTGATAATGTTTCGCATTCTAGACGTTGGTCGTGGCATTCAGCAATCACTCGGTTCGCTGCGTGAGCAATGTATCCAGCACAATTTTTTGTAGGGCCTGCAAGCGCCGATTAATCTGTTTTTTTTCCAGCGGACGGTTCAACCATGATCAGCCTTGTCACACTCGGTGTTTTTTCCGGCGCTGTGTTGCTGTTGTTGCTGTCACCGGGGCCGAACATGGCATTTGTCATCAGTCAGGGCGTCACCCATGGCTGGCGCGGCGGCGTTGCTTCGGCCCTGGGCATTGGCGTGGCCGACCTGTTGCTGACAGCGTTGACCGCCATGGGGGTGACGGCGTTGGTCGCCAGCTGGCCGCCAGCGTTCGACCTGATCCGTTATGCGGGCGTGATCTACCTGCTGTGGCTGGCCTTCAAAACCTTGCAGAAACGCCCCGGCCTGGACACCGCTCACGTCGGCCGCGTGGCGTTGGGCGGAGTGTTTCTGCAGGCCATGCTCAACAGCTTGCTCAACCCCAAGGCGTTGTTGTTTTTCATGGTGTTCCTGCCGCAGTTTGTGCGGCCCGAGGCAGGGCCTATCGCCTTGCAATTGATGGTGCTGGGCGGTGTGTTGACGTTGATCGCCAGTGTGTTTCATGTGCTGTTGGGCGTGTTTGGCGGGGCGCTCAGTCGTTTCTTCGCCAAACGCACCAAAAGCGCCTGGCTGCAGAAGTGGGGCTTGGCAGCGGTGCTGACGGCGTTGGCCGTGCGCTTGGCGGTGATGTCACGTCCTGCCTGAATGACAGGCGGGAAGCCAAGCAAGTTTCTTTGTGGCGGGGGCCCGACAGCCGATGCTCATCTACCTTACACCCCATAATCCAAATGTGGGAGCTGGCTTGCCTGCGATGACGGCCTGACAGCCGACGCTTCTCTACCTGACACTCCACGATCCAATTGTGGGAGCGGGCTTGCTCGCGAAGGCGGCCTGACAGTCGACACAGCTATACAGTGTACATATCCATTCCTGCGGTAACGGCCACTTAGGGTTCCGCTTTTACAGCGGCTCACTTTTGAAAAGCCGGAATGCCGGCCCAGACAAAAGTAAGCAAAACGCTCTCGCCCCACCACTCGGCACCTCGCTTAGGCTCGGTGTGCCCTCACTCCGGCTTGAATCCGTGGGCCGCCGTCATGGGCCATCCTTGGCCCAGGACGGCTAACCCGGCGTCCTGCCGGGTTACCCACGAATTCCAGCCTGCGTTCGGCCAGCGTGGTTTAACGGGGCGCCTAAGATCAAGAGCAAGTTCAAGAGCGACTCGCTTCGCATCGTGGTTACTGTTGGTTACAACTGGACAGCCGTTGAGCACCGAAAGAATCAAAAGGAGTTTCGTACAGCGGACTAGGACTTACCTCACGTTCAAGCGTTGAAACCGGTTCATTCCCACGGACCTTCAGTCGCTGCAAATTCAGCGACCGGACGTGAGAAATCCAACTTCACCCCAACCGCGCAGCCGCCCGCGCCACGATCTCCCCGCGCACTTTGCGTGACTCCACCGTGCGCTTGTTGGCTTCCTCCAGCACATGCCGGGGCGCCGTCTCCGGGTGGCCTGAGTCAAACGGTGGGGCCGGCGCGTATTCGATCTGCAGTTGCACCAGTTGCGCTGCCGCTTCGCTGTACAACTCCGCGGCCAAAGTCAGGGCAAAATCGATGCCCGCGGTGATCCCGCCGCCGGTAAACAGGTTGCCATCACGCACCACACGTTCCTGTACGGGGATGGCACCGAGCGGGGCGAGCAGGTGGTGGTACGCCCAATGGGTGGTGGCCTTGCGACCGCGCAGCAACCCTGCCGCGCCCAGTACCAATGAGCCGGTGCACACCGAGGTCATGTAGCGCACTGCCTGGGCCTGGGCCTTGAGGAAGTCCAGGGTTTGCGGGTCTTCCATCAATGGGCCCACACCGGCGCCGCCGGGTACGCAAAGCACATCCAGGTTCGGGCAGTCGGCGTAGGTCATGGTCGGCGTGAACACCAGGCCAGTGCTGGAGGTGATCGGCGCGAGGTCTTTCCACACCAGGTGCAGCTTCACGTCTGGCAGCGAACCGAGGACATCATAGGGGCCGGTAAGGTCCAGTTGCTGGATGCCGGGAAACAACAGAAAGCCGATCTGCAAGGTCATGATTCAAGCTCCGAAAAGGAATGGACGTGCTCACTGTAGAAGCCTAGGCTTTGGCGAATACGCCATTGAGCCCACCAATCTCGCCAATCATGCCTAAAATTATTCATGTACTCGCGTTTGAGAATGCCCAGGTACTCGATGTCACCGGGCCTCTACAGGTGTTCGCATCGGCTAACGATTTGGCGCGCCAGCGTAGTTTGCCATTGCCCTACGCGGTCAACGTCATCGCCGCTCAGGCTGAGCCGGTGATGACGTCCTCCGGCCTCGCGCTGCTGGCTGAACCGCTGCCCGCCATCGATGCGCCTTGCGACACCCTGATGATCGCCGGTGGCTGGGGCGTGTACGGCGCCGCCGAGGACCCGGCGCTGGTGCAATGGGTGCGCGATAAATCCTTGCACACCCGGCGCATGGCTTCGGTTTGCACCGGGGCTTTTCTGCTGGCCGCCAGTGGCTTGCTCGATGGTTGCCGCGTGGCCACGCACTGGACGCGCTGTGAAGAACTGGCGCGCAAGTTCCCTGCGCTCACGGTGGAGGCCAATCCGATTTTCATCCAGCAAGGTGCGGTGTGGACGTCTGCTGGTGTGACCGCCGGGATCGACCTGTGCCTGGCCCTGGTAGAGGATGACCTGGGGCGTGCGATTGCCCTGGAAGTGGCGCGCCACTTGGTGGTGTTCCTCAAGCGCCCTGGCGGTCAGTCGCAATTCAGCGTGACGTTATCCCTGCAAAAGAGCGACAGCCGTTTTGCCGAGCTGCATGCCTGGATCGCCGAAAACCTGACGTTGGATCTGAGCATCGCCACCCTGGCGGCCCAGGCTGGCATGAGCGAGCGCAGCTTTGTACGCCACTATCGCACCGAGACTGGCCAAACCCCGGCGCGGGCCGTGGAACTGATTCGCGTCGAAAACGCACGCCGGCAACTGGCAGATAGCACAACCTCCATCAAGCGTATCGCCATGCAATGTGGTTTTGGCTGTGAAGAGACTTTGCGCCGCAGCTTTCTAAGGGCTTTGTCGGTGACGCCCCAGGCTTATCGAGAGCGTTTTTCACCGCTCCAGTAGTTCCAGCAAAGCTTGAAGCGTGACCTGGGGCGCTTCCTGGAAAACGTTATGACCCACGCCGGGCAACACCTGGCGGCGATAAAAACCGCTGAAGTGCTCCACGTCATCATCCTCCAGCGACGGCGGGCCCACGCCATCGTCGGCCCCGCACAGCGAAATGCTCGGTACTGATATCGGCGGTTGCGGCACCAGCGCCTGCTCGATGTATTCCAGCGCGGGATCACCCGGCGCATACATGAAGCGATGGCGATAGGAGTGAATCACCACCTCGACAAAATCCGGGTTATCAAACGACGGCGCGGTCAGGCCGTAGCGGCTTGGCCCTTCGGCCCAGGACGGTGACCACAGCGTCCAGAGCAATTGGCAGAGTTCACGCCGATTGGCCGTCAACCCGTCGACCCCGCGCTGGGTGTGAAAGTAATACTGATACCAGAGCCGGTGCTCTGTCTCAGGTGGCCTGGGCTTGAGCGACTGGCTGATGGCCTGGATGTTGTAGCCATCGCCGGTCACCAGGCCGCGCACCCGCTGCGGCCATAGCGCCGCGACAATACAGGCGGCGCGCCCACCCCAGTCAAAGCCGGCGAGTGTGGCTTGCGGGATCGACAATGCATCCATGAAGTCGAGCAGGTCCTTGGCCAGCGCTGCCTGTTGGCCGGAGCGCATCACTTGCGTGTTGATAAATCGCGTCGGGCCATAACCGCGTAAGTACGGGACCAATACCCGATAACCACGTTCAGCCAGCACCGGCGCGATGTCATCGTAGCCCCGTGGATCGTAAGGGAAGCCATGCAACAGGATCACCGGTTCGCCATCGATGGGGCCGTGGGTTTCGTACGCCACATCAAGCAGGGTTGTGCGCACATACAGCAGTGGGGCGGGGGACGTCAGGGTTGCCATACGGTTTTCTCCCCGCTGAGTTTGCGGTCCAGGAACGTTGCCGCGCTGATCAATGCCAAGTGGCTCAAGGCCTGGGGCGTGTTGCCCAGGTGCCGGGCCTGGCTGTCGAACTCTTCGGCGTACAACCCCAGCGGGTTGGCGTAACGCAGCAACTGTTCGAATTCCAGATGGGCCTTTTCAACTTGCCCGGCGCGCGCCAGGCATTCGACGTACCAGAACGAACAGGCGGCAAACGCGCCTTCGACGCCTTGCAGCCCATCGATCTGGCTATCGTCATTGCGGTAGCGGTAGACCATGCCGTCGCGCACCAGGCTTTTCTGGATCGCTTCCAGTGTCGTGAGCCAGCGCGGGTCCGTGGCGGCGACAAAGCGCACCAGCGGCATCAACAGCATCGAACCGTCGAGGGCGGTGCTGCCGATATGCTGCACAAAATGCCCGCGCTCTTCGTTCCAGAAGTTAGTCCAGATGTCGGCGTAGATCGCCTGGCGCGTCTGGTCCCAGCGTGCGAACGGGGCCGGCAGCGAACGTTTGGAGGCCAGGCGAATGGCACGGTCCAGGGCCACCCAGCACATCAGGCGTGAGTGCAGGAAGTGGTGCTGCTCGCCGCGCATTTCCCAGATGCCCACGTCTTTGTGGTTCCAGATCTCACACACTTGGTCGACCACTTCCACCGTGTGTTTCCAGCCTTGGTGGGAGATGGCTTCGCCGTACTTGTTCACCAGGTAAACCGCGTCCATCAGTTCGCCGTAGATATCCAGCTGGATCTGGTCGAACGCTTCGTTGCCCACCCGCACCGGTTGGGCGCCGCCGTGGCCGCTCAAGTGGTCGAGGGTGGTTTCCGGCAGTTCCTGGCGACCGTCGATGCCGTACAGGATGTTGATCTTGGTCGGCTGGCCGCAGCAGTCGCTGACCCGGCCCCTGAGCCAGCGCATATAGGCGTTGGCTTCCTCGACGAAACCCAGGCGCATGAACGCATAGACGGTGAACGAGGCATCGCGGATCCAGGTATAGCGGTAGTCCCAGTTGCGTTCGCCGCCGGGCGTTTCCGGCAGCCCGAACGTGGCCGCGGCGATGATGGCGCCGTGTTTGCGCGAGGTCAGGAGTTTCAGCGCCAGGGCCGAGCGGTTGACCATCTCGCGCCAGCGCCCGCGATAGTTGGACTGGCTGATCCAACCGCGCCAGAACTTCAAGGTGCGCTCCAGGTAGAGGTCGGTACAGTCGTTGGTGACGCGCGCATCCTCCTGGCCACCGAGGACAAATTCGGCGCCTTCATCCTGGGCGAGGGTAAAGGTGGCGATGGCGGTGTTGCCTTGGAGGGTCAGCGGCTGACTGCCAATCAGGCGCAGGCCGGGCTGGCCGCTGGCGGTGAACACCACGCTGGCAGCCTCGGCCTTAGCCTCGGTGGGGGCCCGGGCATAGTCGTGGCGCACGGCGCAGCTCAGGTGGATAGTCGCCTTGCCACTGACCACCCGTACCCGCCTGATCAGCAAGGGCAGTTCATCGACGTTTTCGCTGACGGTCAGCAGGTCGGTGATCTCCACCACCGCTTCATCGCTCAGCCAGCGAGTCTGCAGCACATTGGTGTCGGGCAGGTAGATCTGCTCGCGGCGGGCGTTGGGCAGGTCCGGGGTAAGCTGGAACGTGCCGGCCTCGGGCGTGTCGAGCAGTGCGCAAAACACCGAAGGGCTGTCGAATTCCGGCCAGCAGAAGAAGTCGATGCTGCCGCGGTCGTTCACCAGTGCCGCGCTGCGCATGTCGCCGATGATCCCGTGGGCATCGATGGCGCTTTGAGGTTCGTTCTTGAAATCAACCATTGCCACGGAACTCCGGGTAGAGGCTCATACCGCCATCGATGAACAAGGTGCTGCCAACCACATAATCAGAGGCATCGCTGGCCAGCCACACCACCGCATTGGCCACGTCTTCGACGTCACCGACACGACCATAAGGAATCAATTTGAGCAGCTCTTTTTCTGCAGCACCTTCAGTGGCTGCGCGGTTGATCGCCGTGCGAATCGCCCCAGGCGCAATGCCATTGATACGGATGCGCTGTTCGCTGACTTCCTGGGCGAGGGTGCGCATCAGCATCTCCACGCCACCCTTGGACGCGGCGTAATTCACATGCCCGGCCCAGGGGATGACTTGATGCACCGAACTCATATGGATGATTTTGCCGGCGGCCCGTGACACACCTTCGCGAATACCCTGGCGATTGAAGATACGCACCGCCGCGCGCGCGCAGAGGAACTGCCCGGTGAGGTTGACGCCAATCACCGTGTTCCAATCCTCAAGGGTCATATCGACCAGATTGGCATCTTTTTGCAGGCCGGAGTTGGCCACCAGAATATCCAGATGGCCGAAGGCGTCGAGGGTTTGCGCGAACAGGCGTTCGACATCGGCCTCCTTGGACACATCGCCGCCAATCGCAAGCGCTCGGCCGCCGTTGGCATTGATCTGCGCGGCGAGAGCCTCAGCCGGTGCCGCCTGGGAGTTGTAGTTAAGCACCACCGCCGCGCCTGCTGCGGCCAGGGCTTTGGCCGCGCCCGCGCCAATGCCGGAACTGGCCCCGGTGACCAGGGCCACTTGTTGCTGCAAGGAAATCTGCATCGCCCACCCACCGTTTTATGAGAGTCCTTCTTGCTGACTGGCGGCGGCGAGCGGAAGTTCACCCCCTGGCGCTTACGCCCAACTCGGGCAAAGCGCGACTTTATCGTATGATGCTGAAAATAAAGGGCAATACAGGAAGCGATGGAATGCATGCGTGGGCCGTTACCCGATGGATGAAACTATTACTCAGCGGCGTAGTGGCCGCTTTATCACTGGCTCAGACAGCCTTGTGCGTCGCGGAAAACAGCAATGGTAAAACGCTGTATCTGCAGCGCTGTGCTGTGTGCCACGGGCCCGATATCAAAGGCACGGGGCCATTGGCAAAAAAAAGTAATCCGCCAACCCCCGACCTGACAACTGCCACCTTCAAGAAACGACTCCATGATTATCCGGGCGTTATCGTCTCCTCGGTCATCCTTCGCCCCAATGGCAACCTGATCCCCAAGACGCTGCAAGACAATGGCGTAAAGATCGCGCCACATGCCTGGAGCGTTAAAGACTTTCGCGATTTGCATCAATACATGAGTGAGGTCATTTCAAACAAATAGTGGGTCGGCGATGAGCAGCAATTGCCCCACTTAATAGGAAGCATTACTATTCACGCCCCGCCTCCCCAGTGCTTTCGCGATGACTCCTCAGCCGCCCCGCAGAACAGGCTTTTTCGAGCACTATGAAGAGTTGATCGGAACCTGGACGCGCCGCCTGAGAAACCGTCAGCAAGCCGAAGACCTGGCGCACGACACCTTCGTGCGGGTGCTTGAGTCCGCTGCCTGCGAGGTGGCGCAGCCACGCGCCTACCTGCATCAAACCGCGCGCAATATTGCGGTGGATGCCTACCGCCGCGAAGACCGCCGCGAGGCGTTGACGCTGCAAGCGGCTGATCACAGTACGCCTCACAGTAGCGACCCGGAGCATTACATGCACGCGATCCAGTTGGCCGACGCCATCGAGCGGGCGCTGGCCGAGTTGCCGCTCAACTGTCGCAGGATTTTCATCTGGCAAAAGATCGAAGGGCTCACCCAGCAGGAAATCGCCACACGCCTGGGGCTGTCTAAAAACATGGTGGAAAAGTATATGATCCGCACCCTGCGGCATCTGCGTGATCGTCTGGATGCGAGCGCGCCATGACCGGCTTTGAAACAGGATCTTCCACGATGGATAACCGTGTCCGTGATGAGGCCGCGCAGTGGTTTGTACGCCTGCAAGACGGCCCATTGAGCGCCCAGGAACGCCAACGTTTCGATGCCTGGCGCAGGTCGCAGCCCGCGCATCAATACGAAATCGATGTGCTGCAAGGGTTATGGAGTGCGACGGATTTGCTGCCCAAGGCCCGCTTGCAGGCGCTGGGCGATGCGCCGACCGAGCGCCTTGGACGGCGTGCGCTGATGCGTTATGCCGTGGCCGCCAGTGTGGTCGCCGTTGCAGTGGGCCTGGGTGCGTACAGCGGTCTGGGGCAGCCAAAGCCCTACAATGCCGAATTCAGCACGCGGTTAGGCGAGCATCGTCAGGTGACCTTGCCTGACGGTTCCGTGATGGACCTCAACAGCCGCAGCGTGGTCGCGGTTCATTACGAAAAGGGCCGTCGGGGCGTAGAGCTCAAGCAGGGCGAGGCGATGTTCAGCGTGCAGCATGACGCCGGGCGCCCGTTTGTGGTCGCAGCCGGGGCAGGGCAGGTGACCGTCACCGGCACGCGCTTTGATGTACGTCGGGAGGCGGACCAGACCCGCGTGGCGGTCGAAGCCGGCACGGTCAAGGTGCAGGGCCGGGCATCCGATCACATCGTCACGCTCACCGCCGGGCGTGGCACCCATGTCGATCCCCAAGGCCAAGTGGCGGCGGCCTACGCGGTGAACCCTGAAGAACTGACCGCGTGGCGCAACGGTAAACTGGTGTTCAACAACGCCACCTTGGTCGACGTGGCGCGGGAAGTGTCGCGCTACCGCGAGCAACCGCTGCGGGTCAGTACGGCAGCGGTGGGCAATCTGCGCTTGACCAGTGTCTTCAACTCCAGCGATACCGATGCCTTGCTCAAGGCCTTGCCCCACATCCTGCCGGTCGCCTTGCGCACTCTGCCGGACGGTAGCCAGGAAATTATTTCGCGCTGACATTCAGGTTTTTTTCGAGTTCTTCGTCTTCTCCTGCAACTGCAACTGGTTTGCATTAACGGCCGCGCATGCTTGCGATCACAGGACTAGGTTCGACGTGAAAAAACTTGCCCCCCACAACAATAAAATTTCCCGCTGGGCGCCCTTGGCCCTGGCCGTTGCCATCAGTACCGCACAGGCTGCCGAGGGTATCCACATTCGTGCGCAATCCCTCGGCGCAGCCTTGAGCCAATTGGGCCAGCAGACCTCGCTGCAAGTGTTCTTCAGCCCCGATATGGTTGCTGGCAAGCAAGCTCCTGCGGTCGATGGCAATCTCTCGCCCGAACAAGCCCTGCGGCAATTACTGCAAGGCAGTGGCCTGGATTACCAGATTGACGCCGGCTCCGTGACCTTGCGTCCGGTGAGCCGCGGCACCGGTGAAGCGGGCTCACCGCTGGAACTGGGGGTCACCGATATCAAGGTGGTGGGCGACTGGCTTGCCGACGCCGATGCCGAAGTGGTGCAGAACCATCCCGGCGCACGCACCGTCATTCGACGCGAAGCCATGGTAGAGCAGGGCGCGATGAACATCGGTGACGTCCTGCGCCGCGTGCCTGGCGTGCAAGTGCAGGAATCCAACGGCACCGGTGGCAGTGATATTTCCCTCAACGTCGGCGTACGCGGCCTGACCTCGCGCCTGTCACCGCGCTCCACCGTGCTGATTGACGGCGTACCGGCTGCGTTCGCTCCTTACGGCCAGCCACAGCTGTCGATGGCGCCGATTTCTGCCGGTAACCTGGAAAGTATCGACGTTGTCCGCGGTGCGGGTTCGGTGCGTTATGGGCCACAGAACGTCGGCGGCGTGATCAACTTCGTGACCCGTGCGATCCCGCAAGACTTCTCCGGTGAAGTCGGCACCACCCTGCAAACGTCTGCCCACGGTGGCTGGAAGCATGTAGAGAATGCCTTTATCGGTGGCACGGCCGACAACGGTATCGGCGCCGCGCTGCTGTACTCCGGGGTCAACGGTAACGGTTACCGCAACAGCAACAACGGCAACGACATCGATGATGTGATCTTCAAAACCCACTGGGCGCCGACCGATCAAGACGATTTCTCGCTGAACTTCCACTATTACGATGCCAGCGCCGATATGCCCGGCGGCCTGACCCAGAAGCAGTTCGATGCCAACCCGTACCAATCGGTGCGTGACTGGGACAACTTCAGCGGGCGCCGCAAGGACGTGTCGTTCAAGTACATCCGCCAGATCGACGACCGCACCCAGGCCGAAGTGCTGACTTACTATTCCGACAGTTTCCGTGGCAGCAACATTGCCAACCGCGATCTCAAGACCCTCAGCTCCTACCCGCGCACCTACTACACCTTCGGCATCGAGCCGCGTGTGTCCCATGTGTTTGACCTGGGGCCCAGTACCCAGGAAGTCAGTGTGGGGTATCGCTACCTCAAAGAAGGCATGCACGAGGAGGCCACCAGCCTGAACCTGGTCAACAACGTACCGACGCCGGGCGGGCAGAGCGACGGTCACGTGTATCAGGACCGCACGGGGGGCACTGAAGCCAACGCCTTCTATATCGATAACAAAATCGATATTGGCAAATGGACCATCACCCCGGGCATTCGCTTTGAAGATATCCGTACCGAATGGCATGACCGCCCGGTCGTTGCCCTGAACGGCAAGCGTACCGAGGAAAAACGCCGCGAGGTCCACAACAACGAACCGCTGCCGGCGCTGAGCGTGATGTACCACGTGTCTGACGCCTGGAAACTGTTCGCCAACTACGAAACCTCCTTCGGCAGCCTGCAGTATTTCCAACTCGGCCAGGGCGGTACCGGCGACCAGACGGCCAACGGCCTGAACCCGGAAAAGGCCAAGACCTACGAGGTCGGTACGCGCTACAACGACAGCGTCTGGGGCGGCGAAGTGACGCTGTTCTACATCGACTTCTCGGATGAACTGCAATACGTCAGCAATGACGTGGGCTGGACCAACCTCGGCGCCACCAAGCACAGCGGCATCGAAGCATCCGCCCATTACGACCTGTCCAACCTCGACCCGCGCCTCGACGGCCTGACCGCCAACGCGGGCTTCACCTACACCAAGGCCACCTCCGAAGGTGATGTGCCGTTCAAGGGCCGTGACCTGCCACTGTATTCCCGCCAAGTGGCGACCCTGGGCCTGCGTTACGACGTCAACCACTGGACCCACAACCTGGACGTCTATGCCCAGTCCGGCCAGCGTGCGCCCGGCACCGGCACCACCTATATCACCCAAGGCTCTGCTGATGGCCAATACGGTGATATCCCCGGGTATGTCTCGGTCAACCTGCGCAGCGGCTACGACTTTGGCGCGCAACTGTCGAACCTGAAACTGGGCGTGGGCGTGAAGAATGTCTTCGACCAGCAGCATTACACACGCTCTAGCGACAACAATGCAGGGTTGTACCTGGGTGAGCCTCGCACGTTCTTCCTACAGGCAAGCGTAGGGTTTTGAGCTTTAGCCGATGAAGAAAAATCGCGATCTCAAAGGTCGCGATTTTTTTTTGGCCCGGGCCAGGGGCACCGCCCATTCATCGCGAGAAGATCGCCGCTGTCCAAGCTGTTTACTACACCTTGATCACATATTGTTGCTGGATCAGGAACTGATTCCGACGCAAAACCACACATGGGAAAGCTGGTGGGCTTCGACATTGCGTTGGAGCGACAAGCTGAAAATCGCCCACTGTCATGGAGAAACTTATGTCGGTATCGATGTTGGATACACCCGTCTCTGCTTCAGCAACGTCTGACCTTCCACCGGCCAAGGTCGACATTAAAGTCGCTAACGAGGCTGCGGCTGCGCGTTCTTTCAATGGCCAGAATGCTGCCCATGTTAATTTCCAATCCAGGGAGAACAAGGACGGGCCGGTATTTGGTAGTCCTCAGGCGCCGACCACCGCGGCTGACGCGCATGGGCGTCACCACAGCCCGCAGGGGGCGCAGAGTTTGCTGAGCCAATTCAAGCAGTGGGTCGGTCATTGCTTCAGCGGACATCGGCCGCCCACGCATCCTGGTTGTGAACATCGGCCGCCAAGGCCGAACCCAGGTTGCAGCAACCCGCCCCCCAGACCGAATCCTATTGAGAGCAATCCTCCACCACGACCGGACCCCACCGCAGGTCGACCGTATCCGCCCGCCCCCGGCAGGCCGGATCCGCAGTACGCGTTGAAGAACCGCGAAGAGTTGGCCCAACAACTGCTCGACAACTTCAATGCCTTCAGAGACCCGAAGAAGCCTGGCTACGTCAGCGTTGACAGCATTCTTGCGATGGCGAAAAGAGGGTGGTCGCCTAATCCCGTCATGAACGAGAACATCCGCCTGGCCAATGAGCTGCTACGACGTCCGGAACTGATGGCAGCGATGGATAGGCACAGTTCCACCGGCGCCCTGGATGGTCTTATCGACCGGCAAAAACTGAATATGGTGATCAAAGGAGAGAACTACTTCAAGTACAAGACTGACAAGGAACTGGCCGGTGAGCTGCTTGATCATTTCGACGAGTTGAAGAAAAGGAGCGGGGGCTCAAGCCTGAAAATCAGCGAACTGAAAGAGTGGGCGCGCAAGCCGCTCACTGGCGATGCAGCCAAGGATCATCTGATTCAGTTATCCCAGGAAATACTCACGCGCAGTGACGTGCTCGAAAAAATGGATAACCACCTCAGTAAAGACGGCGATGGGAAGATCAGCCGTAGAGGGCTGTACTCGTTGTCCCGCTGACCGCTCTTGCGGCGCCACCTTTTTGAGGTGGCGCCAGTTTTATATGTTTCAAGGAACGAATTATTCCCGGTTGCCACATAGGTGGTACCTGCGGTAGTGATTTGGCATGCCGTTTTTTCAGCTTTCGAATGAGGGAAAACATATGACTTCAACCTCGTTTAATTCCCCCAAACCTGGCCCTCTCGAGCTTTTGCGCAACACCCAGCAAGCGAGTCTGGCAATGCCAGAGGAGTGCGCAGCGTCGCAAAGTCTTCCCTTTGAGTCGACCGAATATGAGGCCGAGGCGCGGCGCATGAAGGCGTATGCCGGCGAGCGCAAATTCCAGGCGCCCGTTTCGGATGATTTTTCCCGGGGCCTGCTGGCGGAGTTGCAGACGCCGGGGGCCGGTGGCGATTCATTGAAAGACACCGGCTTGATCAACAGCCTGGCAGGCTGGTGGCGTAGGCGAAAGCTGGATGAGGGTGGTTGACCACGGTTTTACATATTGTCATTGGTATTAGCCTTTTACTCGGAACTGTCGAGCCCATCCAACCACACATGAGGTACCTGCCTGAGGAGAGTCTATTCGTTGATTTTGCCCATCACGGCACAGACCACCCAGCGGATATGCATCTGAAAAGAGTTGGAGAAAACCCATGACAATTAAGGGTGCAGTACCTTCCGGCCGGCCGCTTCCTCCCGACAGGCTGGCCGCACAATCAACCACTCCACCACCGGTCTGCCAATCTGAAACCTGGTATGAAGCCCCATCCGCGCCCTCGGCTGGAGGCTCGCACAAACCCTTTCTCTTGCGTGGGACCTTATCCGCTCTGCGCTATCGAGACTTGCAGAACTCCCCTGTTGAGCGGGCCAGGGGTTCCCTGCCAAGTGCAACTACAAAGGATAGCCAGTTGGCAAAGGCCTTGGAAAAATCCTTCGGCGCGGTGCACCCGTTTCTGAATGACGGGCGCTTGACTTGGACGTCCTTGAAGCGGATCGCTGCTCAACCGACGGGTGAAAACGAGGTGTTGGACAACGCGATCCAGGTCGTCAGAGAAATTCTCAAACGCCCTCGGCTAAGCGACGCTATCTTCAGCCGTGATGGCGATATCACACGTGACAGCCTCAGTGCGGCTGCCCAGACCTTGCAGGGCAACAGCTCTCCAAGTGTTTTCAGCCAGGATCCGTTTCATGCCCAAAGCAATGCACAGGTGGTGCAAGCGCTGCAAAGCCAGTTTGCGCACCTGCGAGACGAGACCATGGATCGAACCTATCTCTTTGAAACGCATCAGTACGTTGAAATAGCCAAGCTTCGGTCGGTTATGCAAGACCCGTATGAGGTAGATCAACACGGCGCGCCTGTGCTGGATACGTCTACAGGCATGCCCAGGTCCCAATACAGCGAGCTCAGTGTCTACACAGCGAAGAATATTCTTGACCGTCCGGGTTTGCTGTCGTCATTACAGCGAGCCAATGGCACACGACTGTTTGGCCCGCCTCATAAGGACGGTTGGCTCAGCAACAAAAGCCTCGAACGTTGGCGGGAGCAGGACGATGCTCGCAAAGCGCGTTGAAGCTTGGACTCATACCTTGAGGATTTTTCCACTGATGGCTACTGCCGCCAGCAATACCGCGATCAGGATGAACGCAGTACTCAAGCTGCTGCCATGGGCGATAAAGCCAATCATGGCGGGGCCGGCGAGAATCCCGGCGTAGCCCAATGTGGTGATGGCAGGCACTGCGATATGCTCTGGCATCACCGTTTGCTTACCCACGGCGGTATACAGTACCGGTACGATATTCGAACACCCTGCACCCACCAGCGCGTAGCCGAGCAGCGCCGTTTCCCACGTTGGCAATAGGGTCGCGAGGAGCAAGCCGGCACAGGCCAGCGCGCCACCGATCACGATTACGCGAGTGGGCCCCAGGCGTCGAACAATGGCATCGCCGGTCAGGCGTCCAGCAGTCATGGTCAAGGCAAATGCCGCGTACCCCAGGCCGGCGTAAGCCTCATCGAGGCCGCGCTCGGCGCTGAGGAACACAGCACTCCAATCCAGCACGGCACCTTCAGCCAGGAATACGATGAAACACAGGCAACCGATAAACAACACCACGCCATGGGGCACTGCAAATGCCGGTCCCGAGCTTTTGCTGCCATAAGGCAACAAATGCGGTGCTGCTTTTAACAGCGCCGCCACCGTGATAACGACGACCTCCAGGGTCGCCTGCAATGGCGACAGGCCCAGCCCCAGCAAC
>NZ_WKFA01000052.1:0-40929 GCF_021605325.1 Pseudomonas sp. PA-7-1E | reverse complement strand
CGGCTGGTGCGCGGGATCTCAAGGAGATCGCCCGGCGCATCGGCACCACCCGCAGCACAACGCACCGCCTGGCCAGTTGCCTGGTGGACGAGCGTTACCTGCGCGTGGTGCCCCAGGTCGGTTATCTGCTGGGGCCCAAGCTGATCGAGTTGGGGTTCCAGGCCCGTGAAGAGTTGCCCTTGGTGAACCTGGCGGTGCCCTACCTGGATGAGTTGTCGGCGCTGACCGGCGATACCATTCACCTGGCGATTCGTGAGTACGACGAGGTGCTTTACCTGCACAAGAACCCCGGCCGCAATGGGCCGGAAATGCGCTCGCGGGTCGGCCATCGCATGCCGCTGGCGCGCACCGGTATCGGCAAGGCGTTGATGCTGGATGATTCGCCGCAGGAGTGGCAGCGCTTGTATGAGGCGAGCTTGCCGGCGGTGGGCAAGAGCCTGCAATGGCCGCAGCACCCGGAGCAATCCTGGGCGCAGTTCGAACAGCGCATGCATGAGTATGTCGAGGGTGGCTACGCGTTTGACCTCGAAGACAACGAGCCTTCGATCCGCTGCGTGGCCGCACCGGTGCGCGATGCCAGCGGGCGCATTGTCGCCGGCATCAGCATTGCCAGTACGGTGCCCTACATGCCGCTGGAGAAAATGGCCGAACTGATCCCTGTGATCAAACAGGTCGCAGCCCGGCTGTCAGCGGAGTTGGGCGCCAAGGCCTGATCAGGCTTTCAGGCTCGCCATGTCGATGACAAAGCGGTACTTCACATCACCGGCAATCATGCGCGCATAAGCTTCGTTGATCTGGCGAATGTCGAGCATCTCGATGTCGCAGGTAATGCCATGCTCGGCGCAGAAATCCAGGACTTCCTGGGTTTCGGCAATGCCGCCGATCAGCGAGCCGGCCAAGACTTTACGACCCAGCACCAGCTTGGCAGCGTTGACGGGTGGGTCCACCGGCTCGATCAGGCCGACCAGGATATGCACGCCGTCAAAGCGCAGCACATCGAGGTAGGGGTTCAGGTCGTGCTGCACCGGGATGGTGTCCAGCAGGAAATCGAAGTGCCCCGCAGCGGCTTTCATCTGCTCGGCATCCGTGGACACGATCACATGGTCGGCGCCCTGGCGACGGCCTTCCTCGGCCTTGCTGGCCGAGCGCGTGAACAACGTGACTTCGGCGCCCATGGCTTTGGCGAACTTGATGCCCATGTGGCCCAGGCCACCCATGCCGAGGATCCCGACTTTATCGCCGGCTTTCACGCCGTAGTGCTTGAGGGGCGAGTAGGTGGTGATGCCTGCGCACAGGATCGGCGCAGCGCTGGCCAGGTCGAGCTTGGCCGGGATCTTCACCACAAAGTGTTCACTGACCACGATGCTGTCGGAGTAGCCACCCATGGTGTTGCTGCCATCCACGCGGTCCGGCGTGGCATAGGTCATGGTCGGGCCTTCGAGGCAGTATTGCTCAAGGTCTGATTGGCAGGCTTCGCAGTGACGGCACGAGTCGACCATGCAGCCTACGCCCACCAGGTCACCGACTTTATGCGCAGTGACGTTGGCGCCGACCGCGGTGACTTTGCCGACAATCTCGTGGCCCGGCATCAGCGGGTACACGGCGATGCCCCATTCGTTGCGCGCCTGGTGGATATCGGAGTGGCACACGCCGCAGTAGAGGATCTCGATGGCCACGTCATCGACGCGCGGGCTGCGGCGTTCAAATGACATCGGGGCGAGGGGCGTGGTGGCCGACTGGGCGGCGTAACCGATGGCGGTGTACATAGTAAACCTCACAAAAGCTTGGACTGCAGAGGCGGCAAATTCTGCGCGCCGGCCTGGGGGCGCGAACATGGCAATTGCTCCGAGTCTCATGCCTATTCGTCCGGCAGTGCCTGAGGTTTGGATATATTGGCCGCCAGACCTGCGATGATGCTGTCATCCCTCATTCGCGAAGTTTTTTGCCATGCTGTTGACCCGCCATTTGGACGCCAATGCCACGCTGGTTGCCTTGATCGAAGGGCTCACGCCCCGCGACGGTTTTTCCCCGACTCACCTGCCCGGCGTGCAGGTGCTGCGCGCCAGTTGCGATGTGGCGCGTGGGCCGCAGATCTATGAGCCAAGCCTGATGTTCGTGGCCCAGGGCAGCAAGGTCGCCTACCTCGGCCCGCGCACGTTGGAGTATGGCGCCGGGCATTACCTGATCCAGGCGATGCCGGTGCCGTTCGAATGCGAGACCTTTGCCATGGCCCCCGAGGCGCCGTTGTATGGCGTGACGGTGGGCATCGATCGGGTGGTATTGGGCGAGTTGGTGATCGCGATGGGTATGCAGGCCGGGCCGCCGCCGACCGCGCAGACTTTGGAGTCGATGAGTTCGGTGGTGCTGGACGATACGATGCGCGGCTGCGTCGAGCGGTTGTTGCAGTGCCTGCACGATCCGCTGGAAAGCCGGATCATGGGGCCTGCGCGGGTGCGCGAATTGTTGTTCACCGCCTTGCGTGGTCCTCAGGCCGATGTGCTGCGTGCGCTGGTGGAACAACAGGGGCAGTTTTCGCGCATCGCCACCTCATTGAATCACCTGCATGCCCATTACGCCGAGCCGCTGAATATCGAGACGTTGGCCGGGTATGCGCACATGAGTGCGTCGACCTTTCATGAGCATTTCAAACGCTGCACCTTGTTATCGCCGGTGCAGTACCTCAAGCGCCTGCGGCTATTGAAGGCCCAGCAGTTGCTGCTGGTGGAAGGCATGAGCGTGGCGCAGGCGGCGCACAAGGTGGGGTACCAGAGCACGTCGCAGTTCAGTCGGGAGTACAAGCGCTATTTCCTGCGCAACCCGGGGGAAGAGCGGGCCGCCTGACACCACGAGGTTATTGTGGGAGCTGGCTTGCCTGCGATAACGGTGGGTCAGCTATACATTTGGCACCTGAAGACCGCCATCGCAGGCAAGCCAGCTCCCACATATTGATCGATGTCGCCCACAAAAAAGGCTCCCATTTCGGGTAATGCCAGTCAGTTAAGAGCTAGAGCAGACAACCAGTGACTTGTGGCGAGGGAGCTTGCTCCCGCTGGACTGCGTAGCAGTCCCATTTTGGGGGCCGCTTCGCGCCCCAGCGGGAGCAAGCTCCCTCGCCACAGTTACCGATTCTGTCTTAACTGACTGGCATTACCCATTTCGGGAGCCTTTTCTGGTTAAGCGAACGACTTACATATTCGGGTAAGTCGGCCCGCCCGCGCCTTCCGGCGTCACCCAGGTGATGTTCTGCGAAGGGTCCTTGATGTCACAGGTCTTGCAGTGCACGCAGTTCTGGGCGTTGATCTGGAAGCGTTTCTCGCCGTCTTCCTTGGTCACCACTTCATACACGCCAGCCGGGCAGTAGCGCTGCGCCGGTTCATCGTAGAGCGGCAGGTTGGTGCCGATCGGGATGCTTGGGTCTTTGAGCTTCAAGTGGCACGGCTGCTCTTCTTCATGGTTGGTGCCGGAGATGAACACCGAGCTCAGTTTGTCGAAGCTTAGCTTGCCGTCGGGTTTGGGGTAGTCGATCTTCTGGCTGTCTTTGGCCAGCTTCAGGCAGGCGTAGTCCGGTTTGGTGTCGTGCAGGGTGAAAGGGATCTTGCCGCCGAAAATGTTCTGGTCGAGCCAGTTGAAACCGCCGCCGATGATTGCGCCGAACTTGTGCACGGCCGGGCCGAAATTACGGCTGGCGAACAGTTCTTCATACAGCCAGCTGGCTTTGAAGCTGTCGACATATGTGGTCAGCTCATCACCGCCCTCGGATTCGGCAAACAGGCGGTCGGCCACGGCGTCGGCGGCGAGCATGCCGGACTTCATCGCGGTGTGACTGCCTTTGATCTTGGCGAAGTTCAGGGTGCCCAGATCGCAACCGATCAGCGCGCCGCCCTTGAAGACCATCTTCGGCAGCGAATTCAGGCCACCTTTGCAAATCGCGCGGGCGCCGTAGCTGACCCGCTTGCCGCCTTCCAGGTACTGGGCCAGCACCGGGTGGTGCTTGAGGCGCTGGAATTCATCGAACGGCGACAGGAAGGTATTGCTGTAGGACAGGTCGACGATCAGGCCGACCACGACTTGATTGTTTTCCAGGTGATAAAGGAACGAGCCACCGGTGTTCTCTTTACCCATGATGTCCAGCGGCCAACCGGCGGTGTGCACCACCAGGCCCGGCTGGTGCTTGGCTGGGTCGATTTCCCAGATTTCCTTCAGGCCAATGCCGTAGTGCTGGGCGTCGGCGTCGCTGTCCAGGTTGAAGCGCTGGATCAGTTGCTTGCCGATGTGGCCACGGCAACCTTCGGCGAACAGCGTGTACTTGCCACGCAGCTCCATGCCCGGGGTGTACAGGCCGTCTTTTGGCTTGCCTTCACGGTCGACGCCGAGGTCGCCGGTGATGATGCCGCGTACCACGCCGTTCTCGTCGAACAGCGCTTCCTGGGCGGCGAAGCCTGGGTAGATTTCCACGCCGAGGTTCTCGGCCTGCTGGGCCA
The DNA here is from genome assembly GCF_021605325.1 of Pseudomonas sp. PA-7-1E. Classification (NCBI taxonomy): domain Bacteria; kingdom Pseudomonadati; phylum Pseudomonadota; class Gammaproteobacteria; order Pseudomonadales; family Pseudomonadaceae; genus Pseudomonas; species Pseudomonas sp. PA-7-1E. The sequence continues at coordinate 36,448 of NZ_WKFA01000052.1, read as the reverse complement.
GCCAGCGGCACAGGTTGCCCAGGGAAATGATGTAGTTGCCTTCGTTGTGCATGGTCTTGGGCACAAAGAAGTCGGGCACCTTGGTGGAGGCTTCCGGGCTGCGCAGTACATAGATGTCATCGCGCACCACGGGCGTGTTGAGCGGGGCGCCGAGTGCTTTCCAGTCCGGGAACAGCTCGTTCAGGGCACGTGGTTCAAACACGGCACCGGAGAGGATATGGGCGCCGACTTCGGAGCCTTTCTCGACCACGCAGACGCTGATTTCCTTACCGGCTTCGGCGGCCTTCTGCTTCAGTCGGCAGGCGGCAGACAGGCCAGCCGGGCCAGCGCCGACGATGACCACGTCGAATTCCATGTATTCGCGTTCCACAGGCTATCTCCTACTCAAGGCTCAACAGGCTTTTTTTTCTAATGGGTGGAGGTTCGGTGTGGTTCTGCGCGAAGGCAGCACCCACCTGTCTCTCTAGGTGGCGCATTATATATAGACCACTGACAGCGTCCAATACAAACGTTTGTTTGAATTGCCTGCAGCCTAGATAAATCAAAGCAACGGGGCTTATGACTGACCATTTTGTCGTATTGACCAGAATAGGCGTTCCGGTCAAGATACGGTCGGTTTTGCGCTTCCCGTAGGCAGACTGCAGGTTTCAAGAGCACGTCCAAAGACAGGCTGAAGGCAATAAAGGTGATGCGCACCCAAACGTTGGAGCGCAGTTTACACGCCGCGATAAAGAATGACCTCTCAGTCACCACTGACGAACGGTCGTCATTTCCCGTGTGCAAGGCCACTGCCGAGGTCTTTGGAGGTGCCCTTGTGTGCCGATGAGCATCAACCGCCAGGTTCGCCTAGGCGACTTTCTTTTCACCGGAGAGTAACGAGGAATCCATGAAGGTTCTTGTAGCTGTCAAACGCGTTGTCGATTACAACGTGAAAGTTCGCGTCAAGGCGGACAATTCCGGCGTCGACCTTGCTAACGTCAAGATGTCGATGAACCCTTTCTGCGAAATCGCTGTGGAAGAAGCCGTACGCCTGAAAGAGAAAGGCGTGGCGACGGAAATCGTCGTGGTGTCCATCGGGCCGACCACTGCCCAAGAGCAGTTGCGTACCGCTTTGGCCCTGGGCGCCGACCGCGCCATTCTGGTGGAGTCCGCTGAAGAGCTGACCTCACTGGCCGTTGCCAAGCTGCTCAAGGCCGTTGTCGACAAGGAGCAGCCACAACTGGTGATCCTGGGCAAACAAGCCATCGACAGCGACAACAACCAGACTGGCCAGATGTTGGCTGCACTGACCGGTTACGGCCAGGGCACCTTCGCTTCGAAAGTCGAAGTGAGCGGCGACAGCGTTGCGGTCACCCGTGAAATCGACGGCGGCGCCCAAACGGTTTCCCTGAAACTGCCGGCTATCGTCACCACCGACCTGCGTTTGAACGAGCCGCGTTATGCGTCCCTGCCAAACATCATGAAAGCCAAGAAGAAGCCTCTGGAAACGCTGACTCCGGACGCTTTGGGCGTTTCCACCGCCTCTACCAACAAGACCGTCAAAGTCGAAGCGCCGGCTGCACGCAGCGCGGGCATCAAGGTCAAGTCGGTGGCTGAACTGGTCGAGAAACTGAAAAACGAAGCGAAGGTAATCTAATCATGACTATCTTGGTAATCGCTGAACACGACAACAAGGTACTGGCCCCGGCCACCCTGAACACCGTGGCCGCTGCCGCTAAAATCGGTGGGGATATCCACGTGCTGGTTGCTGGTCAGGGCGCTGGCGCCGTGGCTGAAGCGGCTGCAAAAATCGCAGGCGTGAGCAAAATCCTGAACGCTGACAATGCCGCTTATGCGCATCAGCTGCCGGAAAACGTTGCACCGCTGGTCGCCGAGCTTGGCGCTGGCTACAGCCACATCCTGGCCGCCGCTACCTCCAACGGCAAAAACATCCTGCCACGCGTTGCCGCCCAGCTGGACGTTGACCAGATCTCCGAGATCATCTCGGTAGAAAGCGCCGATACCTTCAAGCGCCCGATCTACGCCGGTAACGCCATCGCCACCGTGCAGTCCAATGCTTCGGTCAAGGTCATCACCGTGCGTGCCACCGGTTTCGACCCGGTTGCCGCCGAAGGTGGCTCGGCTGCCGTTGAAGCTGTCTCCGCTGCCCACGACGCTGGCACTTCCAGCTTCGTCGGCGAAGAGCTGGCCAAGTCGGACCGTCCTGAACTGACCGCTGCCAAGATCGTCGTTTCGGGCGGGCGTGGCATGCAGAACGGTGACAACTTCAAACACCTGTACGCCCTGGCCGACAAGCTGGGCGCTGCGGTCGGCGCTTCCCGCGCAGCCGTTGACGCAGGTTTCGTACCCAACGACATGCAGGTCGGCCAGACCGGCAAGATCGTTGCGCCACAGCTGTACATCGCCGTCGGTATCTCCGGCGCGATCCAGCACTTGGCCGGTATGAAAGACTCCAAAGTGATCGTTGCGATCAACAAGGACGAAGAAGCTCCGATCTTCCAGGTTGCCGATTATGGCCTGGTGGCGGACTTGTTCGAAGCCGTACCTGAATTGGAGAAGCTGGTCTAATCCAGCCGCTTCACTTATAAAGAGCCCGGTCTTATGACCGGGTTTTTTTTTACTGATCGGGAGAGTCTTGCCATGGAACTGCGCCCCTGGGCCTTACTGCTGGCCCTTACGCTGCTGCCGAGCCTGACGCTCGCCGCCGGCAAGTGCGAGCGCCTGGTGATCACCGGCAGCCCGGACGCACCGCCTTTACTCTGGCGCGACCCTCAGGACCCTACGCACCTGATCGGCGCGACCGCTGACGTGCTGCAACAAGTGGGCAAGGAGCTCGGGCTGAAAATCGACCTGCTCTACGGCGGCAAACGCTCCCTGGCCCTTGATGAAGCACGCAGCGGGCGCATGGACATTCTCGCCGACGCACCGCTGAACCTGGGTGAACTGGACCACTTCGACTACATCCATCCGGCGCTGATGCAGACCGACTACCTGGTATGGACGCGCAAGGATTCGGCCGTGGTCTATTCCACCGCCGCCGATTTGCACGGCCACAAAGGTGCAGTCTCGGAGCGTGCGCGCTTGAGCGCGGAGTTCGAAACCTTCGCCAGCCAGCAACTCAACCTGCAACGCCTGCCCAATTTGACGCCGGCTTTCCAGAAACTGTTGCTCGGTGAGGTGGACTACGTGCTGGCTGGGCGCTATTCCGGCATGGCCATGGCCCAGACCCTGGGCATGAGTAATGACCTGGTGGCCCATGAAGTGCCTGTCGATCAGCCTGGCCTGTACCTGGCGATTTCCCACAACTCGGCCTGCAATGATCCTTGGCTTCGCGGACAGCTGACGAAAAAGATGACAGAATTGCCCGCCTCCGGTGCCGCTCAAGCCGCGCTGCAGCGCAATCTGGAGCGTTGGAAAGCGCAACTGCAACAACCTGTCGGCACCCCAACAAAGTAGGGATTTACAGTGATTTTTCGAGCTCTTTTCGCGGCCCTTGCCGTTGTCGCGCTGGCGGGATGCGCAACCGATCCTGCGCCGATCGAACAAATGCGCCTGACCCAGCAAGCCTTGGAACAAGCCACCGCGGTCGGGGCCAACACCGATGAATCCCCCGAACTGAAGCTGGCCGAAGAAAAATTCGCCCGGGCCAAGGGCAACATGGCCGACCAATCCTACAAGCGAGCGCGGATGCGCGCCGAGCAGGCTGAGCTGGACGCACGCCTGGCCGAAGCCAAAGTGCTGACCGGCAAGAGCCAGGAACAATTGAACGTGCTCAATACCCGTATCACTCGCCTGCGTAAGCAGCTGCAGTTGGGAGAAGCACAATGAGCCCGATGATCCGTGGCCTGAGCTGTGTACTGCTGCTGGGCAGCGTGGCCTTGGGCGGCTGTGCGAGCCAACCCACGAGTGAGCAGGCGTTGCAGCAGGCCGGCGATGACTTTCAAAAGGTCAAGGAAGACGCCAACGTGCTGCGCTTCGCGCCCAAGGACGTGATCCGCGCCGGAGAGTCCTTGGCCCGCGCCGATCGCCTGTCCAGCTACTGGGGCAGCGGCTCCGATGTGGTGCATTACGCCTACCTGAGCCAGCGCTACAGCGCCATCGCCCGAGAGCACACCCAGCAGGGCCTGAATGCCGAGCGCGGCACCCAACTGGAGTTGGAACGTCAGCGCCTGCAACTGGCCTTGCGCGAGAACAAGCTGGCCAGCGTGCAACAGCAGGGCAAGTGGGTTGAAGCGCAAATCGCCAGCCTCACTACCCAGACCGACCGTGGCCTGGTGATGACCCTGGGCGACGTACTGTTTGACACCGGCGAAGCGGAGCTGCAGAACTCGGCCAACCGCACGGTGCTCAAGATCGTGCAATTCCTGCAATTGAACCCCAAGCGTCGGGTGCGCGTCGAGGGCTACACCGACAACACCGGTGGCGAGCAGGAAAACCTGAAACTGTCCTGCGACCGGGCTCAATCGGTGGCCGACCTGTTGATGGACCTGGGTATCGATGACAAACGCATTGAGGTCGAGGGGTATGGCGACCAATACCCGGTGGAAGCCAATGCCTCCGAGCGTGGTCGTGCACAGAATCGTCGGGTGGAAATTGTGTTCTCTGACGAGAAGGGCCAATTGGGCGCAGCGCGCTAATAGCTGACGCAGATCCAAATTGTGGGAGCGGGCTTGCTCGCGAATGCGGTGGCTCAGTACTGGATGTGCTGACTGACACACCGCCTTCGCGAGCAAGCCCGCTCCCACATTTCATTTCGGCGATGCCCACCCCAGCTCCCCCGGCAGTTTTTACTGTCACTCCCGCCCACGCTCGACTATTGTGGCAACTGTCCCCGTACACTTCTAAACTGTGCCGGTATGTATGTTTCACACAAAAATAAAATGCCCGTGAAATCGAGTGCTGCGTCATGACCAATCTGTTGCTTTACCAACGTATTGCCCAGCAACTGGCTGAGGACATCCGCCGCGGTGTCTACCAACCGGGGGAGCGCGTGCCGTCGGTACGCAAGATGAGTTCCCAGCTCAATGTGAGCCATGCCACGGTGCTGCAGGCCTACGCCAACCTGGAAGACCAGGGGCTGATTCGGGCGCGGCCGCAGTCGGGCTACTACGTGCACCAGACGCCAGCACTCACGGCGCCTACGCCTGATATCGCACGGGTCGAGCGCCCAGGGTTGGTCACCCGTAGCAGTATCATCCAGCAGGTGCTGGTCGAGTCGCGCCGTGAAGGGGTGTTTCCCTTGGGCGCGGCGGTGCCGAGTGTCGACTACCTGCCGGTGCGGGCATTGCATCAGCAATTGGCCAAGGTCACGCGTTTCCAGAGCCCACGAGCCTTCAGCTACATGTTCAGCCCTGGCTTTGAACCCCTGCGGCGCCAGGTGGCGATCCGCATGCGCGATGCCGGGGTGGTAGTGGACCCTTCCGAAGTGGTGATCACCCACGGCTGTGTCGATGCCTTGCAAATGTCGCTGCGCGTGCTGACGCGCCCTGGCGACCTGATCGCGGCTGAGTCGCCGACCTATTACGGCTTGCTGCAATTGGCTGATCTGCTGGGCCTCAAGGTGATCGAGATCCCCAGTGACCCTGCCACGGGCATGAGCCTGGAAGCCCTGCAACTGGCCGCCAACCAATGGTCGATCAAGGCGCTGGTGCTGACCACGCGCTTGAGTAACCCGCTGGGCGGCACCATGCCAGAGGAGCGGCAGAAACAGTTGCTGCGCCTGGCGTCGGACTTTGATATCCAGATCGTCGAAGATGATATTTACGGCGAGTTGATGTTCGAACTCGGCCGCACCAAAGCTCTCAAGGCCTACGACCGCCTCGACCGGGTGATCTATTGCTCAAGCTTTTCCAAGACCTTGTCGCCGGGCGTGCGCATTGGCTGGATGATTGCCGGTAAATACCAGCAGGAAATCCAGCGCCTGCAGATGTTCAGCACGCATTCGGCATGCAGCGTCACCCAGATGGGCGTCGCGGCCTATCTGGAAAACGGTGGCTACGACCGTCATTTGCGCTACATCCGCCAGGAATACCGCAAGAACCTCAGCGCCTTCCAATTGGCGGTGCAGCAGTATTTCCCCGAGGGCACCCAGATGACCCGCCCGACCGGCGGCTTTATCCTGTGGGTCAGTTTGCCGGGGCGGGTCAATACTCAGGAACTGCATGTGCGTGCCCTGCAACAAGGCATCAGCATTGCGCCAGGGCTGATTTTCAGTAATACCGAACAGTTCAACCACTGTATTCGCCTCAATTGCGGCACGCCGTGGAACCGCGAGGCGGAGAGGGCGTTGATGACCCTGGGAATGCTTGCCAGCCAGCTGTGCCAAGAGGCCGCAGCGGGTTTTTGAGGCGAGCAAAGGGGACAAGACTGATCTGTGCCCTTGTCATGCCGCGCACAACAAGCGAGCATATGGCCTTCTGCCGTTAATGCTGTTGGCGATATGACTTCTATTTTTCGCGTTACGTTGATGCTTGGTCTGCTGAGCCTGTGCAATGCCGGTAGCGTGCTGGCTGCAGCACCGGTGGCTGAAGGCAAGCCTGTTGTCGGTGCCGAGCAAAAGACCTCAGCCAAGCAGCCAACGCCTGCGAAAAAATCCCCTGCCGCGCAAAAGAAAGCCGCTTCGACCAAAAAGCGTGCACCCGTGGCGAGCAAGTCCAAGTCGGCCCATGAGGTCGCCCAGACCAAACTGCCACCGGCACAGTTGGACCTGTCCCTGCCTTCGGACATGGTCAGGCACTTGCAACCCATCGGCACCATGCCCAAGCCCAAGAGCGTGCCTCTATTGCCGCCGATGTTTGGTGAAAAGCCCACCGACAACAGTGCGTTCCAGATCAACGGCCGCTTGCTCAGCAATGAGATGAAGCTGCAACTGCGTAACGAAGAGCGCCGTGATGTTGAAGGCGCTGCGCTGGATTTCGAATTCAAGCAATAAACTTTCTGAGCACAGGTGACCCAGGTTGCCGACCATCTGTCGCAGACTGGTCGGTCACTTTTGTTTTGTGCGAAAAACTCCTGTTGGGGCATTTTAAAACGGCTGTTTAAGGGCGTACTCTAGCCCGGCCATCCCTATTGAGTCGTCGAGGACCTGCTGGTCATGAAATGCCGTGAAGGCTGTGGCGCCTGCTGCATTGCCCCCTCCATCAGTTCGCCACTACCCGGAATGCCCCAGGGCAAACCCGCTGGCGTTCGTTGCGTGCACCTGTCGGTGGAACAATTGTGCCAGTTGTTCGGTCAACCGCAGCGGCCCGCCGTGTGCAGTGATTTCCATGCCGATATTGAGGTGTGCGGCAACGACCAGGCCGATGCCATCCGGCTGATCGGCTGGTGGGAGCAGATGACGGCGGCTTGATGGGCTTTACAATCGGAACTTCAACAATAAGGAATACAACGATGGGTTCGCTGAAACGAGTGGCTGTGCTGTGCGGTTTTACGCTGTTGTTTGCGGCCACTGCCCAGGCTGAGGATTGGCAAGTCGCCAAGGACGAAGACGGTATCAAGGTGTCCCTGAGCGAGATTGCCGGTTCCAAGTACAAGGCCTATCGCGGCGTGACCGTGATCAAGGCGCCTTTGGCCAAGGTCCAGGCGCTGCAGGAAGATGTGGTCGGTGCTTGCGCCTGGATCCATGAATGCAAATCCCAGAAACTCGTCGACAAGAAAGGCGACGAGGCCTGGACCTACACCCAGTTCAAGGCCCCATTCCCCGTGACGGACCGCGATTCTTACATCCACGTCACCACCACCAAAGCCGCTGACGGTACCGTCACGCGCAAACTGGAAGGTGTGCCGACCTACAAGCCCGAAGCAAAAGGCTACGTGCGGGTCGCCCAGGTGGAGGGTTTCTGGAAACTGGTGCCAAAGGGCGATAACCAGACCGAAGTCACCTACCAGGTACACACCGAGCCAGGTGGCAGCGTACCTTCGTGGCTGGCCAACAAGTTTGTGGTGGACGCGCCGTTCAACACCTTGAAAGCCTTGAAAGAACACGCTGAAAAATAAGTGCAGTTGATCCGGTGCCTCCGGGCTTGAGCGGAACGTTTTGCGCGCCGCCAAGGTCCAGATACTTGTAAGCCCACCTATGGGTTTTATCGAGGAGGCATCGATGCAAACGTGGCAAATTACCTTCGTTGATGATCACGGTGAAACGTCCGTGCAGCAGTTCACCTGCGAACAAAAGCCCAGCCTCGAAGATGCTGCGCATATGATTCGTGCGAAGCTGGTGCCGATTGCTGCCAAACTCGATCTCAATGACCTGGAAGGCCGTAAACCCGAGCCGACGGTCAAGATTCTCAAAGACCAGAACAGTATCCAGATTCTCGATATTTCTCCCTCCGTCTAAACATTTTTCACGCGCCACACGAGCGCCTCTGGTGGCGGTGACAGCTTCACGCTACTCTGCAATCGAGATCAGCGAATGAATCGCTAAGGTCTGGTCTTGTCAGCTACATGCTTGTTTTCCTGCGGTGTTGTTATGCCGTGGTGCCCGCGCCAGCAGGGCGCGGGGCTTCAGGAAGCACGGAAAGTCTATCCATCGGTGTGAGGAGGACGTTTCATGAGCACAGCCTATCAAGAAGACATCAGCACCAACGTACTGCGCCGCATGAAAGAAGGCGGCTTTGATTTCTCGCGCTTTCACCCCATCGAGTTCTACGCCATTTTCCCGGATGAGGAACGGGCGCGCAGGGCTGCGGGTCGATTTCGTGGGGAGTCCCTCAACGCCCAGGTCAGCGCGCGCGACGATGGCGCCTGGTACCTGGAACTGAGCAAAATCATGTTCGCAACCTACGACGGCATAGGAGACTTCGAGCAAGACTTTGAAGCGGTGGTCGAGCCCCTGGGAGGGATCATCGAAGGATGGGGCGTCAAGCAGGAGGTGCGTGGGTTACCCATGTAGTTGGTATTTATGAGCAGCACAGCGTGTCGGCTGACCTTTGGGTCGGCCGATTTTGTTTGGGCTACCGTCGCAACGGAAACTGCCGTTTCAGGCGCAAAAAAAAGCCACCCGGATGGGGTGGCGGAAAGGGAAGACCGAGGAGTCATCAGTACACGAGTCAATACGTTACTGAATGTGCAAAGGGTTTGGCTGTAGGACACGTCCTGTTCAACCGATGTGGGCGATTATCCGCATGTGCAGGCGGGCAGTGAAATCAACTCTGACTATGCTGTTGATAGCCAAACACCGCATTGCAACGGAGCGTACGGCGTGGCCCAGGCAATTGCGCGCACCAGGACGGTGCGGCAAATCCCCTCGGATTATGCAACTGTTTGATTATCAAGTGTTTATGCCGCTGGCACGGGCCTTGCGAAGGTTCTTGCGTCCGGGTGACAAGGAGTACGGCATGATCCGCACTTATTACGATGAAATGTACGATGGGGCAGGGCAGGTTCGCCCCCATTATCGCGAGTTCGCCCGTTGGTTGGCCGACACCCCTGCCGAACTGCTGGCCCAGCGCAGGCGTGAAGCCGATTTGCTGTTCCACCGCGCCGGCATCACCTTCACCCTCTACGGGGACGAACAAGGCACCGAGCGCCTGATCCCCTTCGATACCATCCCCCGCAGCATTCCGGCGAGTGAATGGCGGGTTGTCGAACGCGGTTGCATCCAGCGGGTCAAGGCGCTGAACCTGTTCCTCACCGACCTGTACCACGACCAACGCATCATCAAGGCCGGCATCATCCCCGCCGAGCAGGTATTGGCCAACGAGCAATACCAACTGGCAATGCGGGGCCTGGACTTGCACCGCGATATCTATTCGCACATCTCCGGGGTGGACCTCGTACGCGATGGCGACGGCACGTACTACGTGCTCGAAGACAACCTGCGCACGCCCAGCGGTGTCAGCTACATGCTCGAAGACCGCAAGATGATGATGCGTCTGTTCCCCGAGTTGTTCGCGGCCCAGCGCATCGCGCCCATCGACCATTACCCCAACCTGCTGCTCGACACCCTCAAAAGCGCCAGCCCCCTGGATAACCCCAGTGTGGTGGTACTGACGCCCGGGCGTTTCAATAGCGCGTTCTTCGAACATGCCTTCCTGGCTCGGGAAATGGGTGTGGAGTTGGTGGAAGGCGCGGATTTGTTCGTGCGCGATGACCGTGTGTTCATGCGCACCACCGATGGGCCCAAGGCTGTCGATGTGATCTACCGTCGCCTCGATGATGCATTTCTAGATCCCTTGGCATTCAACCCCGACTCGATGCTCGGTGTACCCGGCCTGCTCGCCGCCTACCGGTGCGGCAATGTGGTGCTGGCCAACGCCATTGGCACCGGAGTCGCGGACGACAAATCGGTTTACCCGTTCGTCACCGAGATGATCCGCTTCTACCTCGATGAAGAGCCGATCCTGCAGAACGTTCCGACTTTTCAATGCCGTAAGCCTGACGAGTTGTCCCACGTGCTGGCCAACCTGCCCGACCTGGTGGTCAAGGAAACCCAGGGCTCCGGTGGTTACGGCATGCTGGTTGGCCCGGCGTCTACGACCGCAGAAATCGAAGCGTTCCGGGCGCGTATCAAGGCCAAGCCACACGCCTATATCGCGCAGCCGACCCTGTGCTTGTCCACCTGCCCGACCTTTGTCGAAAACGGCATCGCCCCGCGCCATATCGACCTGCGCCCCTTCGTGTTGTCCGGCAAGGACACCCGCGTGGTGCCGGGTGGCCTGACCCGTGTGGCGCTGCGCGAAGGCTCGCTGGTGGTCAACTCGTCCCAGGGCGGCGGAACCAAAGACACCTGGGTGGTCGAGGACTGATGCCATGTTGAGTAGAACTGCCTCGGATTTGTACTGGATGTCACGTTACCTGGAGCGTGCCGAAAACCTCGCACGCATGCTCGATGTCAGCTATTCGCTGTCGCTGATGCCCCAGGACGGGCGCGGCGATGGCCTGCACGAATTGGCCATGCCGCTGTTGATCACCGGCACTCTGGACGATTACCACGAGCGCCATGGCCCATTGCACGCTGAACGCTTGCTGCACTTTTTTGCCTTGGACGCGGCCAACCCGGCGAGCATCTACAGCTGTCTGGGTGCGGCGCGGGCCAGCGCCCATGCGGTACGTGGGCGGATCACCGCCGACATGTGGGAAAACATCAACGCCACCTGGCTGGACATTCGCGATATCGCCCAGCAGGGGCTCAGCCATTACGGCATGAGCCGGTTTTGTGAGTGGGTCAAGGAGCGTTCCCATCTGTTTCGGGGCGCCACGTACGGCACCATCATGCGCAACGATGCCTTCCGCTTTATCCGCCTGGGCACTTTTATTGAGCGTGCCGATAACACCCTGCGCCTGCTGGATGCCCGCTACGAAATGGCCGGCGAACAGGCGGCGGCGGTCAGCGATGGTACGGCTCACGCGTATTACCAATGGAGTGCGTTGCTGCGCGCTCTGTCGTCGTTCGAGGCGTACACCGAGATTTATCGCGATGCGCCGGGCGCTCGGCAAGTGGCCGAACTGCTGCTCTTACGCGCGGATGTGCCGCGTTCGCTGCGTGCTTGCAGCGAAGAGATCGACCAGATCCTCGCGAGCCTGCCAGGCCTCAATGGTCGCCCGGCCCAGCGCCTGGCCGCCGAGATGGATGCGCGCCTGCGCTTTACGGCCATCGACGAAATCCTCGAGGAAGGCCTGCATGCCTGGCTGACCGACTTTATCCCCTTGGTCCGCCAGTTGGGCGACGCCATCTACAGTTCCTACCTGGAGGCGGCATGAGACTCTCCATCAGCCACGACACTACCTACCACTACGAAGACCAGGTGCGCGCCAGCATCCAGTACCTGCGCCTGACCCCTCATGACAGCGAGCGCCAGCACGTGCTGAGCTGGCAACTCGACCTTCCACGCCCCGTGCGGGCGCAGGTGGACCCGTTCGGCAACATCCTGCATGTGCTTACGCTGGACGAGCCCCATGACGCCATCATCATTGGCGCCCGGGGCGTGGTGGAGATCGATGAATTGCGCGAGGCCGAACACGAAAGTCAGTCTGCCTTTCCGTTCCTGCGCTCCACGCGCCTCACCGAGCCCGACGACGCCCTGCGCGGGTTTGCCGGGCAACACTGCCATCAGCGTCGCGACCGCACGGCGCTTATCGACTTGATGCACGCGCTCAACCACACCATGGTCTACGCCCCCGGTGCGACCGACGTCGATACCTGCGCCGCCCAGGCCTTTGCAGGTGCAGCAGGGGTGTGCCAGGACCACACCCATGCGTTCCTGGCCTGCGCACGCAGCCTGGGGATCCCTGCGCGGTATGTGTCCGGGTATCTGTATACCGAAGACAGCACGCACCTGGCCAGCCATGCCTGGGCCGAAGCCTGGCTGGATGACGCCTGGTACAGCTTTGACGTGACCAACCAACTGGCGCGGCCGGAGCGGCACTTGAAGCTGGCCGTCGGCCTGGACTACCTCGACGCCTGCCCGGTCCGGGGCATGCGCCGTGGCGGTGGGCATGAGCAGATGCACGCCAAGGTATTCGTGGCGCCGCAGCAATGACCGATAACTGTCGGAGCAAGCTTGCTTGATCGTTCCCACGCTCTGCGTGGGAATGCAGCCCAGGACGCTCCGCGTCCCATAGCGTGACGCAGAGCATCACAAGAGGCGTTCCCACGCAGAGCGTGGGAACGCTCGACGGTGCTCTCAGGCTTTTCGCGAGCAAGCTCGCCCCTACAGCTTGCGGCCCGCCATATGCCGCAGATACCCCACCAGCAAGTCCAACTCATTGTCTGGCAATACACTGGCTGTAAACGCCGGCATCTTCGCCTGTGGCCAATGCCTCAGGCTTTGCGGGTCGCGGATGTAACGCTTGAGAAAATCGCCGCTGAAATACTCGGTGGGGTTGTAGGGCACATTCAAGTCCGGCCCCATCTGGGCATCACCGCCGCCATTGAGGCGATGGCACGCCAGGCAGTTCTTCTGGAACAACGCAAAGCCCTGGTTGATCGGGTCGTTCGCCGCCAGCTTAGGGTCGGGCAATAACGCCGGGAAACGCTCGCCAACCGTCTGCAACTGTTTGAACCTGGAGACCTGGAACGGCCACTGTTCCGGGCTGATACGTCCGGCTTGAGGGTTGGTCCAGACCAGATAGAACGGTCCGGCGCTGGGCTTGCCCTGTGCCAGTGGTGGCCATGGATGGGCCGGGTCTTCCACGGCCAGCCAGGCGCGGGCGCCGTTTTTTTCCAGCAACGGCGCGGCGGCAAGTTCGGCGGCAAAACCATCAAGGGCAACGGCTTGCAGGTGGTTCGCAGATTTAAGGCCCGGCAAGAGCACCGCGAGGGGCACCGCACGATAGGTCATGTTGCGCTTGTAGGACACATCATCAACGATCTGCACCGTCTGAGCGTCGGGATGCTTGAGCAGCTCGGCGGTCTCCCAGGTTTTGTGGGTGTGGTCCAACTCGATGGTCAACTGTGCCGCCGCCGCAGGCAGGCTCAGCAGCAGGGCAAAAAGGGCGAGGATCGGTTTCAAGGCACAGGCCCGTTGCGAGAGAGTGAGGGCGCACACGATAACGGAAAACGGCAGGTAAAAAGACAGCCCCTGCAACAGGAGCGCTAAGCGCAATGTCCTGGCAGGTGCTGCCAAAAGCTGCAGGCCTGGTGCGATGTGTGCACGGAAGCTGGAAGTGTCACCCAATAACCTTGGTTAAATTGGGCAAGATCAGAATCAAGGTGGTGGCGAACAGGATAAGTCCCGCCTGACGTACTTTCGATTGTTTGAACATGGCTGACTGCCTTTTCTTTTGTTGTTATTCCTGAGCGTCAAATGCGTGCCGTTGAAGTCAGTATCGCGAGGTGACGTTGCACTTTTCTTACAGCTGCTCCAGCAAAACCCGGCAGCAGCGTCTTACAGATTCAACCTTAGAGCGCCCGTTCTTTCTGGCTTAGACTCATTTCATATCAGCTAAGAAGTATTTGCGCTAAAAACGGCATGAGGCTTATTGCCATCTTGGCGCCAGCCCTAGGGCTAGACGGCTAAAACGATTAATCAGGCATTTCCCGTAGGTACCTACCGTTCGTCCGAGCGAGGGGGTCAAAAGCAATGAGCGCATCCGTCATTGAAACCGTGTCAATCGGGCCTAAGGTAGGGGCACACACCCATAGCGGTTCGAGGATGTCATGACCCAAGCTTTGATCTTTGATGCGATACGCACGCCCCGGGGTAAAGGCAAGGCCGACGGTGCCCTGCACAGCGTCAAGCCTGTAAACCTGGTGGCCGGCTTGCTCACGGCGCTGGCGCAGCGCAGCGACCTCGACACCCGCCAAGTGGATGACATCGTCCTTGGCTGCGTCACCCCCGTGGGCGACCAGGGCGCCGATATCGCCAAGACCGCCGCGCTGGTGGCCGACTGGGATGTCAGTGTTGCCGGTGTACAGGTCAATCGCTTCTGCGCGTCGGGCCTGGAGGCGGTGAACCTGGGGGCGATGAAGGTGCGTTCCGGCTTCGAAGACCTGGTGGTTGTTGGCGGCGTCGAGTCCATGTCCCGCGTGCCCATGGGCAGCGATGGCGGCGCCTGGGTGCTCGACCCGCAAACCAATATGCACAGCCACTTCACGCCCCAAGGCATTGGCGCCGACCTGATCGCCACCCTGGAAGGCTTCACACGCCAGGATGTCGACACCTTTGCCCTACAGTCCCAGCAGAAAGCCGCCAGGGCGCGGGCAGACCGTTCCTTCAATAAGTCGCTGATCGCGGTGCACGACCAGAACGGCATTGTGCTGCTGGACCATGACGAATTTATCCGCGGCGACTCAACCCTCGAGGGCTTGGGCAAGCTCAAGCCGAGCTTCGAAATGATGGGCCAGATGGGCTTCGACGCCACCGCGTTGCGGGTCTATAGCCACGTGGAGCGCATCCACCATGTGCACACGCCGGGCAACAGTTCCGGCATTGTGGATGGCGCCGCGCTGATGCTGATCGGTTCCGAGGCCAAAGGCCGTGAACTGGGCCTGCAACCGCGGGCGCGTATTGTCGCCACGGCGGTGACCAGCACCGACCCGACCATCATGCTCACCGGCCCCGCGCCGGCCACTCGCAAAGCACTGGCCAAAGCCGGCCTGCGGGTTGAAGACATCGACCTGTTCGAAGTCAACGAAGCCTTTGCTTCGGTCGTGCTCAAGTTCATCAAGGACATGGGCATCGACACCGCACGGGTCAATGTCAACGGCGGCTCCATCGCCATGGGCCATCCCTTGGGCGCCACCGGCTGCGCGATTCTCGGCACCTTGCTCGACGAGCTCGAGGTGCGCCAGCAACGCTACGGCCTGGCCACCTTGTGTGTCGGCGGTGGCATGGGGATCGCCACCATTATCGAACGCCTCTGAGCCTAAGGAATTTGTCATGACCGATGCCATTCGTTACGAAAAAGGCCAGGACCAGATCGTGGTACTGACCCTGGACATGCCCGGCCAGAGCGCCAACACCATGAACGCCGCCTACCGTGAAGCCATGGCGGCCACCCTCGCGCGCCTGGAAGCGGAAAAGGACGAGATCGCCGGGGTGGTGATCACCTCGGCCAAGAAAACCTTTTTTGCCGGGGGTGACCTCAATGAGCTGATCAAGGTCGATAAAGCCCACGCCAAGTCGTTCTACGACAGTGTCTTGGTATTGAAAGCGCAATTGCGCCGCCTGGAAACCCTCGGCAAACCGGTGGTCGCCGCGATCAATGGCGCGGCCCTGGGAGGTGGTTGGGAGATTTGCCTGGCCTGCCATCACCGGGTCGCGCTGGACGACAAGTCCGTGCAACTGGGTTTGCCGGAAGTCACCCTTGGCCTGTTGCCCGGGGGCGGTGGCGTGGTGCGCATGGTGCGCATGCTTGGCCTGGAAAAAGCCTTGCCGTATTTGCTCGAAGGCAAAAAGGTGCGGCCCGCACAGGCCCTGCAAGCGGGTTTGATTGATGAGTTGGCGGCGGATCGCGAGGTATTGCTGGCCCAGGCCCGTGCCTGGATTCTGGCTAATCCGCAGGCCAGGCAACCCTGGGACACCAAGGGCTACGCGATTCCCGGCGGCACGCCATCCCACCCTAAAGTCGCACAGATGCTCGCCATTGCGCCGTCGATTTTGCGTAGCAAGACCCAGGGCTGCTTCCCCGCGCCGGAGAAAATCCTGTGTGCAGCGGTCGAGGGCGCCCAAGTGGACTTCGACACCGCGCACCTGATCGAAACCCGTTACTTCACCGAACTGGTGACCGGGCAAGTGGCGAAGAACATGATCGGCACCTTCTGGTTCCAGCTCAACCAAATCAACGCCGGCAGCTCGCGACCGCAGGGTTTTGCGCCTTATGTAACGCGCAAAGTCGGCGTGCTCGGCGCCGGGATGATGGGCGCGGGCATCGCCTATGTCAGTGCCTGTGCGGGGATCGAGGTGGTGCTCAAAGACATCACCCTGGCCGCCGCTGAAAAAGGCAAAGCCCATTCGGCCGCATTGCTGGACAAGAAAGTCAGCCGTGGGCAATTGACCGCCGAACAGCGCGAAACCACCCTGGCGCGCATTCATCCTACTCAGGATGACGCCGACCTGGCCGGCTGCGACCTGATCATCGAGGCCGTATTCGAAGACCGCGCACTCAAGGCCAAGGTCTCGGCCGCAGCGCAAAGCGTGGTGGGGGCCGACGCGGTGATCGCCTCCAACACCTCCACCTTGCCCATCAGCGGCCTGGCCACGGCGGTGCCTGATCAAGCCAGGTTCATCGGCCTGCACTTCTTCAGCCCCGTGGACAAGATGCCCTTGGTGGAAATCATCAAGGGGGCGCGCACCAGCGACGAAACCCTGGCCCGAGGTTTTGACTTCGTACTCCAAATCAAGAAAACCCCGATTGTGGTCAACGACAGTCGCGGTTTCTTTACCTCGCGGGTATTCGGCACCTTTACCAACGAAGGCATCGCCATGCTCGGCGAAGGCGTGGCGGCGCCGATGATCGAGACCGAAGCGCGCAAGGCCGGCATGCCAGTGGGGCCGCTGGCGGTGTCCGATGAAGTGTCCCTCAGCCTGATGAGCCATATCCGACAGCAAACGGCCAAGGACCTGCAGGCCGAAGGCAAGGCTATGCCGAACCATCCGGCGACGGCGGTGATTGATCTGTTGGTGAACGAATACAAGCGCACGGGCAAGGCGGCCGGCGGTGGTTTTTACGACTATCCCGCTGGCGGCCAGAAGCACCTGTGGCCTGAGCTGAAAAACCGGTTCGAACAGCCCGGCAAGCAAATCTCCCCCCAGGATGTGCGTGACCGCTTGCTGTTTATCCAAGCCATCGAAACCGTGCGCTGTGTGGAGGAGGGCGTGTTGATGTCCACGGCGGATGCCAACGTCGGTTCAATCTTCGGCATCGGTTTTGCCGCTTGGAGTGGCGGCGCGTTGCAGTTTATCAACCAGTACGGGCTGAACGACTTCATCGCCCGCGCCCGCTACCTCGCCGAGGAGTACGGGGAGCGCTTCTCGCCGCCGACGTTGTTGTTGGAAAAAGCCGCAAAAGGTGCGCTGTTTTAGACGTTTCACTGTAGGAGCGAGCTTGCTCGCGAAAAACGCACAGGCATCGCTTTTATCCAGGATACCTGCGTTATCGTTGACGTTCTTCGCGAGCAAGCTCGCTCCTACAGTGAGTGTGGGTGCCCATTGAGGGCTTGCTTTGGGGGTGTATTTCAAGGCAGGCTCTGGGTGTGCAATATTCCCATCGCCGTGTCAGGTATTTTTTATGTCGCTACGCGTCTGCATCCTGGAAACCGATATTCTGCGTCCCGCTTTGATCGATGAGTACCAAGGCTATGGGCAGATGTTCAAGCGCCTGTTCGCCAAGCAACCGATAGCCGCCGAGTTTGTGGTCTACAACGTGGTGCAAGGCGAGTACCCGCCGGATGACGAAGTGTTTGACGCGTACCTGATCACCGGCAGCAAGGCCGATTCCTTCGGTACCGACCCCTGGGTCCAGACGCTCAAGACCTACCTGCTCACGCGTTATGAGCGCGGCGACAAGCTGCTGGGCGTGTGCTTCGGCCATCAGTTGCTCGCGCTGCTGCTGGGCGGCAAGGCCGAACGTGCCAGCCAGGGCTGGGGCATGGGCACCCACGCCTACAAACTGGATGCCAAGACGCCATGGATGAGCCCCGAGGTGCCGGAGCTGACGCTATTGATCAGCCACCAGGACCAAGTCACCACCTTGCCGGAAAACGCCACCGTGATCGCCTCCAGCGAATTCTGCCCGTTTGCCGCGTATCACATTGGCGACCAAGTGCTGTGCTTCCAGGGCCATCCGGAGTTTGTTCACGACTATTCCCGTGAGTTGCTGGAAATACTTCAGACAACCTTGGGTGAAAAGGTCTACAGCAACGGCGTGGCCAGCCTGGAGCGCGACCACCACGGCGTGACCGTGGCGGAGTGGATGATGCGCTTTGTGGCGCACCAGCCTGAAGCCAAGGCTTAAAGCCAGCCCGAACGCTTGAAACTGGCCCATAAACCGGTACAGCCCAAGGTAATAAAACCGAGCACCGCAAAATAGCCGTAGTGCCATTGCAGCTCGGGCATGTTCTGAAAGTTCATCCCGTAAATCCCCGCCACCGCCGTGGGGAACGCCAGGATCGCCGCCCACGCGGCGAACTTGCGCTGCACCACGCTCTGGCGCGAAGCCTCCAGCAACACACCGATCTCGATGGTCTGGCTGGCAATGTCGCGCAGGGTGGTGAGGTCTTCCATTTGCCGCGTCACGTGGATTTGCACGTCACGGAAATACGGGCGCATGTTCTTGTCGATAAACGGAAAGCTGAGCTTCTGCAACTCTTGGCTGATTTCGACCATCGGCGCCACATGCCGCTTGAGCCGCAACACATCGCGGCGCAGGCCGTGGAGGTGCTGGATATCGCGCTCGTTTAGCGAACTGCACAGCACGTTGCGCTCCAGCTCATCGATCTCGGCATGGATCGCCTCGCTCACCGGCTGGTAGTTTTCAGTGACAAAATCCAGCAACGCATAGAGTACGAAATCTTCCCCATGCTCCAGTAACAACGGTCGCGCCTCACAACGCTGGCGCACAAAACCGTAGGACGCCGAGTGGCCGTTGCGTGCGGTTATGATGTAGCCGTTGCCGGCAAAGATATGGGTTTCGATAAACTCCAGCTTGCCGTTCTCGCGCACCGGTGAGTAGGTGACGATAAACAGCGCGTCGCCGAAGGTTTCCAGCTTCGGGCGGCTGTGTTTTTCCATGGCGTCTTCGATCGCCAGCTCGTGCAGGTTGAACTGGCGTTGCAGGTTGTTCAGTTCCTGGGCGCTGGGTTCTTCCAGGCCGATCCACACAAAGTGCCCAGGTTTGGCGGCCCAGGCCGCGCCTTCATCGAGAGTGATATCCGAGACTTTCTTACCGGCGCTGTAGACGGCAGCCGCAACAACTCTACCCATGGTGCTGATCACTTCTTATCAAGAGGACAGATGTTGGGCAGCTTAGCCTGAATGGCGTTCCGTTGTTGCTGGCTGATATCACTGATCGTTCCCACGCTCTGCGTGGGAATGCCGCCCGTGACGCTCCGCGTCACCCTAAGCGTGCGCCTACGCGCGTTGCAGTTCGCGGTCCATCTGTGCAATGCACTCAGCCATCTGCGTCTGACACGTCAGCAGCAACTGAGGGATGTCATCCACCGTCAACCCACAGGTAGGAATCGGCGGCAACGAGCGTATCAGCACACTGCCGCTGTCCCAACGATTGAGCTTCATCTGCGTCACGTAATTGCTGACACACACCTGCACGATAGGCACACCGGCCGCAATCGCCATATGGAACGCGCCTTTCTTGAACGGCAACAACCCTTTGCCCAGGTTGCGCGTACCTTCCGGGAACACCCAGATTGACGTGTCCTCATGCTGCAAGGTATGCGTGGTCGTCAGCATCGCACGCCGGGCCTTGTGCGCATTGCCACGGTCGATCAGCACATTGCCCGCCAGCCAGAACAACTGGCCGAACAGTGGTACCCATTTCAGGCTTTTCTTGGCGATGCAGACCGTGCGGTGGGGCACTACATTGCCGAACACAAACAAATCGTAATTGGACTGATGGTTGGCGATCACCACGCAGGTACCGGGCTTGTCGCGCAGCGAGTCGACGTCGGTCTTCACGTTCAAGCCCAAGATCCGCATGGCCGGCAACGCATAGAGGCGAGCGCAGAGACGGCTGTTGTCCGGGTTGAACGGCCGGCACACACCGACCAGCACACCCAGCACGCCAGCGATCATAAAATGCAGGCTCATCAACAACATACGCAACAGAAAAAGCATCGACACGGCCCATCGGGACAAAAGGTGGCGCAGTGTACGGATGTGCACTGTATTCGGCAATTGCCCCTACAGACGTAGGAGATAGCCGATGTTTAAGCGCATGTTTCCACATCGGCCGATAACGGCTAGCTAGAGCGGCTACGGACGTTTCACATTTATAGGTAAGAAAAAGCCCGACTCAAGGTCGGGCTCAGGCACAGCAGGTGTAGGACTTAGCTCAGGCTATGGCCCTGATCCTGGATGATTGCATCGTCCAGGGCTTCGAGCAGCGCGCGGCGTACTTTCAACTTGGTGTGCTTGTGGGCGTTCATATTGATCTTCTTCAGCTGCCGCGCTGCTTCCAGTGCTGCAGCGTGCAGTTCTTCGGGTGCCACCACTTTGTCGAGGAAACCGGCGTGCAAGGCGCCTTGCGGATCAAACATCTCGGCATTGATCACCGAACGCTGAAACGCCGACTTACGCAGGCGATCCCGCGCCAACTCGATACCGGCATGGTGCATGGTCATGCCAATCGCCACTTCATTCAGACCAATGCTGAACGGGCCTTCGACGCCAATCCGATAATCGGCCGACAACAACAGGAACGCGCCTTTGGCCACCGCATGGCCAGGGCAGGCCACGATCACCGGGAACGGATGCGCCAACATCCGCCGCGCCAGGGTCGAACCCGAGGTCACCAGGCTGATTGCCTCTTTAGGGCCAGCGGTCATCACCTTCAAATCATAACCACCCGACAAAATCCCCGGCGTGCCCGTGATGATCACCACTGCCCGATCCTTCTCGGCCTGATCCAGCGCCGCATTAAACTCACTGACCACCGCCGGAGAAATGGCATTCACCTTGCCGTTGCTCAGGGTCAGGGTCGCGATACCGTCTTCGAAGTGGTAGGCAATCAACTCACTCATGACGCGGTTCCTTGTAGGGCTTGTTATAGAGATAGATGCGCAGACGTTACTCACCACGCCCGTGCGGGTAAAGCACCGTGACTGACTACCCAGTCAGGCTTTTCCTGCATCCCCAAGGGTAGACGCCCCGGAGCAGGGCGCAGCAAGCGCTCCAGACGCGTGCCGCCGATGCCTGAGAATGGCACAATCACCACCCCTTGCCGGACGGTGAATGGCATAACGGTCTAACCGCATGAAAATTCTGAAAAAAACCTTTGCCATCAGAAAGGCTTTCGACTACATTAGCGCGCCTCGACAGACTGAACTGGTTTGACGAGATACGGTGAAGTGTCCGAGTGGCTTAAGGAGCACGCCTGGAAAGTGTGTATACAAGAAATTGTATCGAGAGTTCGAATCTCTCCTTCACCGCCAAATTCGATGTAAACAAAACCCCTGGTTTCGAAAGAAACCAGGGGTTTTGTGATTTCTGGGTTTGAAAAGTACAACTTTTATCAGCTCAGTTGTCTGGCCTTTCAGTCTGCGGCCCCATGACGTCACACCCTATGCCTAAGCCCGCCCTCAATGCCTATGCCGATGATGCACATCCGGAAAGTGCGCATGGCTATGCCTCATCACTCCATGCGCATGCTCATGGCTATGAGGCACCTTCGAGTCCCACTCAAACCTATGCTCATGTTGATGATGCTCATCATGCACATGCCAGTGCCCATGTTGCGTTGCCTCATGCACATGCTCATGGGCATGCCGCTCCGTCAGGTGCAGGCACACGCCCACGGCCATCAGCGCCGAGGCAATCCAGAAGGCGACGGTCACCGACTCGCCAAACACCAGTAACGCCACTGCAGCACCGAGAAAGGGTGCCGTGGAGAAGTAAGCGCCGGTACGCGCGCTGCCCAGCCCGCGGAGGGCCAGCACGAACATCACCAGGCTGATGCCATAGCCGAGGAAACCTACCAGTAGAATCGGCGCCAGTTGCGCCATGCCCGGAATCTGCGCCCCCAGGTAAAGCGCCAGGCTGCAATTCACCAACCCCGCAATCAAACCCTTGGCGCCAGCGATAAAGAGCGCGTCAGACGCCGACACCTTGCGCGTCAGGTTGTTATCAATGCCCCAGCACAAACACGCCAGCGCAACGGCGAGCGGTCCGGTCCAGTCCTGATGGCTGCTGTCAGCACCGGACCACGACAACACCACGCCGCCCAACACAATGGCAAGCATGCCGAGGACGATGCGTCGGTCGGCGTTTTCGCGGAACACGACCCAGGCGATCACGGCGGTCAGTACCGACTCAAGGTTGAGCATCAGGGAGGCGCTGGCGCTGGTGGTGCGGGTCAGGCCGAACATCAGTGCAACGGGGCCGAGGAGGCCGCCGAAGGCGATGGCGCCAAGTAGCCAGGGCCATTCCGATGGGGTTAGCCCGGTAGGTTTCCAGCCGCGATCACGGATCAAGCGCACACCGGCAAGGCCAATGCCGCTGCCGAGGTAGAGCAGGCCGGCGAGCAGGATGGGCGAGAGGCCCAGGCCAAGACTTTTGGCGAGCGGGGTGCTGGCGCCGAACAGGGCGGCGGCCGCGAGGGCGTATATGATGCTGAGGTTCATGGGCCATCCTCGAAAGTCAGGCCCATGATACGTCGCTTGCCGGGGTCAGCGCCCTGGCAATTTCGTACTTTATTGCGCGGTTTTCAGCTTGATCACATCACCGGAGATTTTGGTGGTGTAGCCGTTCAATACCCAAGCCCAGAACCACTTTTCCTGCACTTGTGTGTTGATCAACGCGTCGCCGCCCTTGGCCTTGATGGCTGCATCCTGGGCGCGTACGAAGCGGTTGTTCTGGCCGATGGGGATGACGCCCAGCAGCATGATGCCGGTGGCGCTGGCTTCGCTGTGGCCGAGGACGGTGTATTGGCTGGCGTCGTATTGCTGGGTTTTCATGGCGGTGCCGGTGCAACCTGCCAGGGTGAAACCAAGTACGGCTGCTGCAACGACTTTACTGACGTATTTCACTTATAACTCCATAAATTCAATCTCGAGATTCAATTCTCGGGGGGGCGACACTCTAAGCGCTCAGTTGGCAGATTGAAATCAATCAGCGAGGCTGGGTCGCAGTCTGGCGGGTACTGCGCGGTGATCCCATTGCAGCCTGGTTGGGGCTCGACAGCGCCCACATTTATTCTTCGGCGTGTCAGAGATGCAGCCACGCCAGGCCACCCAACATCACCGCCACCCCGCCGGCGGTGTACGACATGCGTTTGAGCCATTCCTTGCGCGTGAGCAGGGTAATCGCCGCCAATGAAATCGCGATCTGAATCGCCGTCATCGCCTGGGCCCAGCGATGGTGCTGGTGCAGCGCTTCCTCGGATTTGTGGTCCCAGTCCCGTGAAGTGGCCTCAAGCGTTTCGGCCTGTTTACGCACTTCTTCCTTCTGGCGCTTGTAGCGCTCGATCTCCGCCTGGTAATGCGCCGCATCCACGCCGGGAATATGGCTGGCCAGTTCTGCCAGGTTCTGGCGGCTGGATTTGGCCTGGTAGTAGTTCCACTGGTTAGCGGCTTCGGTCTTGATGATGGCGGCGTTGTTCTTGTCCATCGCAGCTTCACTTTCGCTGGAGCCGGCCTGATAGCTGAGCATGGCACCGACGGTCGCCATGATCGCGGTCATCACGGCGATACGACTGGCAAAGCTATCGCCGCGGCCGTGAGCATGCTCGGTGGTGTGTTCAAGGTGTTTTTCGTGGGGGCTGGGAACTTCGAAGGCTTCGGACATGGGGCGACCGCGAACGGATTGAGGTGCGCTGATTGTTCACCAGCGCAGCTGTCTCAAGCCTGTACGTAACGCTGCAAACCTGCCACCAGTGCATCGAATGTCACCCGGCAGCGTGGGCTGTTGCGCAGGTCTTCGTGCATGCTGACCCAAGTGTCCATTTTAAACGCGAAGCCGTCAGGCAGCACTCGGCGCAGACGTGGGTCGCGCTGGGCCAGTTGTACCTGGCACCCACCGATGCCGGCACCGGCGCGGATCATTGCCAGTTGCGCCAGGTCGCTGTCGCTACTGATGGCGAAGGCGTTGCGCTCAAAACCCTTGATTGCCAGGCTGCGGATAAATGCAGTGGCTTGATCAAAGCCGATGACGGAGTGGCCGGCCAGGTCGTGCATGTGTTGGGGGATGCCGTGTTGCTGCAGGTAATCGTCACGGGCATGCAGGCCGACTTCGATCAGGCCGATACGCCGCGCCAGCAGCTGCTCCTGGCTGGGGCGCACCATGCGCACGGCAATGTCGGCTTCCAGCTGCAGCAGGTCGCTCAAGCGGTTGGTCAGCACCAGTTCCACCTTCAGGTGCGGGTGTTCCCGGTGCAATTGCGTGATGATCGGCGGCAGTACCTCCACACCCACCACTTCACTGGCCGATACTCGTACCACGCCGCGCACCTCATCGCCTTGGGACGAGGCGGCGCGTTCAAGGGCGGCGGCGGTACGCGCCATGGTTTCTGCATGCGCCCGCAGTGTGTGGGCGACCGTAGTGGGTAATAAGCCTGAGGGCGAGCGGGTGAACAACACGACGCCCAGCGCCGTTTCCAGCGCGGCGATGTGCCGCCCTACCGTGGGTTGGGTGATGCCGAGCTGCCGTGCGGCCCCCGACAGTGATCCTTCCTTGAGTACACCGAGAAATGACCGGTAAAGCTCCCAACCGATATTCGTAGCCATACATAAATGTATAGCGGCTCGATACTCTTGGGCAATTCCTCTATAGCTGTTCCGCATCCAACATACCCTCATCAACCAACAGTGGGAGAGGGTGATGAGCAAGGTTCTGGTTTTGGGTGCAACCGGTGGCATTGGTGGCGAAGTGGCGCGGCAGTTGAGCGCGGCGGGCTGGGAGGTGCGGGCGTTGACTCGGGATCTGATCAAGGCTCGCAGCCAAAATCCTGTTTTTACGTGGCTAAAAGGCGATGCCCTGAATCGCGACGACGTGATCGCGGCCGCCCGGGGCTGCGCGGTAATCGTGCACGGCGTCAATCCGCCGGGTTATCGCAAATGGGCCGAGTGGGTGTTGCCGATGATCGACAACTCCATTGCGGCGGCCATCTGCGAAGGCGCGACAGTCGTGCTGCCCGGCACGGTCTACAACTTCGGGCCGGATGCATTCCCTGTGCTGCACGAAGACTCACCCCAGCACCCGCTGACTCGCAAGGGCGCGATCCGTGTGCAGATGGAGCAGCGCTTGCGAGCCGCTTCCACTCAGGGCGCCCGGGTGGTGATTGTGCGCGCTGGGGATTTTTTCGGCGCCAGGGTGGCCAATAACTGGTTTGCCCAAGGCTTGGTCAAACCCGGCAAACCGGTGCACACCATCCGCTACCCAGGCGATTACGGCGTGGCCCATCAATGGGCTTATCTGCCGGACGTAGCGCGTACAATGCTTGAGTTGATTGAGCGTCGTGCCAGTCTTGGCGCCTTCGCCTGCTTTCATATGGCTGGGTACATGGATGCGGACGGTGCGCAGATGGCTAAGACGATCCAGCGTGTGGTGCTGCGCAGGACGGGCCAGCAACCCAGGGTCGGCGCGTTTCCCTGGTGGTTGTTGAACTGGGCGGCGCCTTTTGTCGTCACCGTGCGTGAGATGCAGGAGATGCGCTACCTGTGGCAAACACCGTTGCGCCTGGATAACCAGCGCCTGCTCGCGACGCTCGGCCATGAGCCCCACACACCGCTGGAACAGGCGGTGGAGGCCACCCTGGTTGGCCTGGGTTGCCTGCCTACTTGCGTTTGATCAGGCGTGCATACACGGCGAGGTTGACCACCACCACCACGGCCCCCAGCACTAATTGAGTATTCGCAGTCAGCCCGGCTGGGTAGATCATCGTCAGAATGTAATGCTCGATAAACCCACCGCCATAACCATCCTGCCCGGCCAAGTGGCGAAACAGGTTTTCCCAACGGGTGAGTGGGCAGGGCAGGTGCAGCACCTCTACCGCGATGCCCCAGGCAACGGCGGGCAGGTGCAGCCACATTACCCGGGGCCACTTCAGGGTGAGCAGGCCGCCGAACAGCACGAACAGGATAAAGGCCAGGTGGAACAGCACGAGGCCGTCGGCGGCTAGGCGGTAGAGCATGTGTGAGCTCGATGTAAGGTGAAGGGATAGGTGAAGTTTTGCAGCGTGCCGTTATAGCTCCAGTTGACGGGCATTGATACCGAACGCTTTGGCTATCTTTTCTCGCGTGGTGCGGCGGGGTTTGCTGACCGCTTCCTGCTGGGCAAATGCCGACTGTGAAATACCCAGGCGTTTGGCGACTTCTTCCTGGGTCAGGCTCAGGTGCTCGCGCCACGCGCGAATAGGTGTTGCGCCATCCACCAGGCGGCTGACTACCGCATGGGGTATCAGGTTTGGATCGTTTTGCTGCGCCACATAGTGTTCATAGGGAATCACCACATAGGCTGGCTCGCCCTGCGTATTGTGGATGATCTGTACGGCAGTAGGTTCGCTCGTCACGTTTTTTAACCTCTTGGATGCTGACGACCTGGATGCTGCCGTCCCAGTCGAAAAGGACCCGGTAATGACTTACCCGCAAGCGATAGCTGTGAGGATGGTTAACCAGCGCCTTGACGTTGATTGCATCGGGCATGTGTTCAAGAGCGGACACGGCATCGCGTACCTGTTGCTGATGATACGAATGCAACCGAAGCAATTGTTTGACGGCTTTTCGCGTCCATTGGATTGAATTCATGGGAGGTTAATAAGTCTTTTATAAGGTTTGCAATCGGTATTTTCAGATCCGCGTCAACGGGTCATGACGTTTTCCTTTCAAACCCTAGACGGCCGCCGTCAGCGCCGACGGGTAAAACTGTTGCGTGGTATGAATCAACGGAAGGCCCACGAAGGTTGCTTGCAGGCAATGAGGGCCGTTATTGTGCTGAATCCTTTTAGTCCTCGCCCCAAGGTTGTGTTGTGATGAATGCACCGCGTACCGCTGTCCCGATCAAAGCCGTTATTTTCGATATGGACGGGTTGTTGCTGGATACCGAAGGCATCTACACCGAAGTCACGCAGATCATTGCCGAACGCTATGGTCGTACCTACGACTGGAGCATCAAGCAGCACATCATCGGGCGGGGTGCCCAGGATTTGGCCGATTACGTGGTCAAGGCCCTGGACCTGCCGATCACGCCCGCCGAGTTTCTGGAAATACGCGAACCGCTGATGAGCGAGCGCTTTCCCAAGGCCCAGGGCATGCCCGGCGCCGAGGCGTTGGTGCGGCATTTGAAGGCGCACAATATTCCGATTGCGGTGGGCACCAGTTCATCGCGTAACTCGTTTGGCCACAAGACCACCCTGCACCGTGAATGGTTTGGCCTGTTCGACACCATCGTCACTGCCGATGACCCGGAAGTCGGCGCCGCCAAGCCAGCGCCGGATATCTTCCTCACCGCCGCGCGCCGGTTGGGTGTAGCGCCTGAGGATTGCCTGGTGTTCGAAGACTCGCCGTTCGGCGTGACGGCGGCGAAGGCTGCGCATATGACCGCTATTGCGGTGCCCGATGAGGCGATGGCTGACAGCAAGTACCAGCATGCTGACCAGATTATTCGCAAGCTCGCCGACTTTGATTTGGCCGCCTACGGCTTGCCCCCCATGGCCTGACCCCGCGCGGTCAAAAATGTGGGAGCTGGCTTGCCTGCGAAAGCGGTAGTGCAGTGACAGATGCTGCACTGACACACCGCCTTCGCGAGCAAGCCCACTCCCACATTTGGGTTGCGGTTCTGCAAAAATCAGGCGCTGAAACCACCATCGATGGTCAGGCTGGCGCCCGTGATATAGCCGGCTTCCGGCCCGGCCAGATAGGCCACAAAACTGGCAATCTCCTCCACATGCCCATACCGACCTACCGCCATCAACCCGATCAGACTTTCGGCAAAATCACTGTTCGCCGGGTTCATATCGGTGTCCACCGGCCCAGGCTGCACGTTGTTGATGGTAATGCCCCGTGGCCCCAGGTCCCGCGCCAATCCCTTGGTCAACCCCACCAGCGCCGCCTTGCTCATGGCGTAGGGCCCGCCACCGCCAAAGGGCATGCGTTCGGCGTTGGTGCTGCCGATATTGATCACGCGGCCACCTTCGCCCATATGCTTGGCGGCTTCCTGGGTGGCGATAAACACGCTGCGTACGTTGATCGCCAAGGTCTGGTCGAAGTCTTCCAGCTTGAATTCGTCCAGCGGCGCGATGGCCAGCACGCCGGCGTTATTCACCAGGATATCCAGGCGTCCAAACGCCTCGACCGTGGCGTTGACCGCAGCGCGAATCGCCGTGGCATCGGCGCTGTCGGCGTGAATCGCCAGAGCCTGACCCCCTGCGCTGATCACCTCGTTCTGCAGTGTTTCAGCCTTGGCGGCCGAGCTGACGTAGGTAAAGGCAACCGCTGCCCCCTGGTCGGCGAGGCGCTTGACGATGGCGGCGCCGATGCCGCGGGAACCGCCTTGAATCAAGGCGACTTTGCCGGTGAGGTTGTGTGTGGTCATGTCGATCTCCGAGGTAGTTGATGGAGCGAGTATCGACCTCACCCGCGCTGCTCGGTAGCCCGTGGTTGCTATAGTCTGTGTAAACCAAAAGTTTAGAGTTTGGCGATATGGAAAGCTTTGGCAGTATCGAATGCTTTGTGCGCAGCGCCGAGGGTGGCAGCTTTGCCGAGGCTGCTCGGCACCTGAGCCTGACCCCGGCTGCGGTGGGTAAAAGCGTTGCCAAGTTGGAGGCGCGCCTCGGTGTGCGGCTGTTCCAGCGCAGCACTCGGCGTCTGGCGCTGACCGAAGCCGGCAAGATGTTCCTGGCGGAAGTCAGCGGCAGCCTCACCACCATTCAGAATGCGGTCGCCAACCTGGCCAGTGCCGAAGGGCGGCCGGTGGGCACGCTCAAGGTCAGCATGGGGCCAGTGTTCGGTAACCGGTACGTGGTGCCGTTGCTGGGCGAATTTATGCGGCGCTATCCGGATATCAGCCCGGACTGGCATTTCGATAACCGCCAGGTCGACCTGATCGGGCAAGGCTTCGATGCGGCCATTGGCGGCGGGTTTGAGCTGCCCCAAGGCGTGGTGGCGCGCAAGTTGACCCCGGCGCACCGGGTGCTGGTGGCGTCGCCGGATTACCTGGCGCGGTGCTTGCCGGTACGGGCGCCCGACGACCTGTCGCACTGCCTTGGCATCTTGATCCGCTCGCCGCAGACAGGCCGGGTGCGTTCATGGCAACTGACCCATCGTGAGCGCGAGCACAGCCCTCTAGTGCTGAAACCAGCGATGACCATGAGCGACTCCGAAGCCGCTTGCTGCGCCAGTGCCCAGGGCCTTGGCATCGCGCTGGTGAGTATGCCGATGGCGGTGCCGTTCCTGGACAGCGGTGCGTTGGTGCGAGTGTTACCCGATTGGTATGTGGACGACGGCAATATTTCCATCTACTACGCCGAGCATAAATTGCTGCCGGGCAAGACGCGGGCGTTTGTGGATTTTATTATTGAGCAGTTCGCCGAGCAGAAACTGGCTCAACGGTTCAGTGCTATCTGAGCAGGGCCTTGCATCGAGTCGTGGCCGTCGCGGGCAAGCCCGGCTCCCACAGTGATCGCAATCCAATGTGGGAGCCGGGCTTGCCCGCGATGCAGGCGCATCGGTCTACCGCCCGAACTTGCCCGGCCAGCCGATGACCTTCTTCGGCCGCGGTGTCGCATAAGTTCTGACCTTCGAGGTCGACAACCCCAACCGCACCAACGACTCGGCCACCATCACCGCCGCCGTTACCCCGTCCACCACCGGAACCCCGGTGCGCTGACGGATCTGCTCATCCAGCCCTGCCATGCCGCCGCAGCCCAGGCAGATCACCTCGGCCTTGTCGTCGCGGATGGCCAGTTCGGCCTGGCGCACGATGGCCTCCATGGCGCCCAGCGGGTCTTCTTCCAGTTCCAGCACCGCCATGCCGCTGGCGCGCACCGAAGCACAACGCTGGTAGAGGCCGGCGAGTTTCAGCCGGTCTTCAATCAGCGGCACAGTGCGGTCCAGGGTGGTCACCACCGAGTAGGCGTGCCCCAGGAACATCGCGGTGCTGGCCGCCGCCTCGGTGATATCCACCACCGGCACGTTGAGCAATTCCTGCAACCCTTCACGGCCATGCTCGCCATAACCGGCCTGGATCACCGCATCAAAGGGCTGGTCGTAGGCCATGACCCGATCCATCACGGCGATGGCTGCCAGATAACTTTCAAAGTTGCCTTCCACCGATTCTGCGCCGAAGTACGGGGTGAGCCCGACAATCTCGGTGCCCGGTGAAGCCACGGCCCGTGCTTGCTGGGCAATGGTGTCGGTGATGGATTCGGTGGTGTTGACGTTGACCACGAGGATACGCATGGAAAGTCCTTGTTTAATGACTGACGTTATCGACGGCAATGCTTTCGCCGCTGACATCGGCGTAGTGCGGTTGACGCTTGGCAATCAGCAGGTACAGCAACCCGGCAATGCCGGCGCCAAACAACCAGGAAAACGGCGAGACGCTGGCAAACCCCGGCAACAGCGCCAGCAGGATGGCGATCACTGCCGCCGGAATGAACGCGGCCACCGCACGCATATTCACCCCGCGGCTGTAGTAATAAATGCCTTGGGGGTCTTCGCTGTACAACTGCGGTACATCCACCTGGCTTCTACGAATCAGCCAGTAATCGACCATGATCACCCCGTACAACGGCCCCAGCAGCGCGCCGAGGCCAGAGAGGAAATACACGATCACCAGTGGGCTGTTATAGAGGTTCCACGGCAGGATCAGCACGGCAACGAAGGCGCTGATCAACCCGGCGCGCCGGAAGTTCAGGTACTTGGGCGCCAGGTTGCTCAGTACAAAGGCCGGGGCGACGAAGTTGGCCATGATGTTCACCGCCACGGTGACGATCAGGAAAGCGAGGCAGCCGAGCACCAGAAAAAAGGTGTTGGGGATCGCCGCGATGATTTCGGTCGGGCTTTCGATCACGCGGCCATTGAGCTGGAACTGTCCGCCGCACAGCAGCACGGTAATTGCGGCGAACACCAGGATATTGACCGGCAGGCCCCAGAAGTTCCCGACCTGGATGGTCTTGCGGCACGGCGATGAACGCGCGAAGTCGCAGAAATTGAGGATCAGGGTGCCGTAGATGGCCAGCCACAGCGCGCCGCCGGCAAAGATATTGCGCCACATCTCGCCGCCACTCAGGGGCTCGCGGATCGACCAGGCGATCTGCCCGTTCGCCTGGAAGTACATCCAGCCGGCCAGTGCGGCCACGGTCAGCAGTATCACCGGCCCGGCGAAGCCTTCATAGCGACGTACCATTTCCATGCCATAGGCGAGGATCACCAACTGCACCAGCCAGATCGCCACAAAACACGCCCAGCCCAGGGTCGACAGGCCGAGAATCGAGTCGTGGTCATAATCGGCAAAGCCTGGATGAATGGCGGTCAGCAGCACGCGGAAAACTACCGAGGCCAGGTAGGTCTGGATCCCAAACCAGGCAATCGCAATTACCGCCCGAATCAACGCCGGAATCTGCGCCCCATGAATGCCAAAACTGATGCGGCTGATAACCGGAAACGGCACACCGGTCTTCTGCCCCATGTAGCCCGACAAGTTCATGAAGAAGTACACCAGTGCTGCGCCGATCCCCAGGGACAGCAATATTTGCCAGCCGCCCAGGCCCAGGGCATAGAGCCCAATGGCGAATGAATAGTTGGCGATGTTGTGCACGTCATTGGTCCACAGCGCAAAGATGCTATAGCGCCCCCAGCGTCGGGCTTCAACTTTGGTGGGCGCCAGGTCCTTGTTGTGCAGGCGCGGGCTGAGTACCAGCGGGCCGGGGCCTGTGGCTGCAGGATTCAGGGGGGAGGAGGGCAGATCCAGTGCGAGGGTGTTCGAGAGACTTGTACGCATTCCGGCAGGCTCCAGCGCATCTGCAGCAAAGCGGCGGATGGCAAAGTGTATGTAGGTTTTGTATTGATTGTATACAAAGCGTACTTCTGCCTAAGCCATATGCGTGCCAATTCTCGATATATGAAAATCTTGGCTAATTTCGTTTTTATATAGGTTTCGAATAACTTACTGAATTACGGGCACTATAAGTTGACCGTTTGAACAGGTATTTATTTTTTCATTAATTGCAGGGTTATTTATATGCAGCGCCATTGGCGCAGGGAGATGTTACGTTTTGGTGCGTTGTACATTAAGTTGCACACAAAAATGGCACCTATGGTTACAAGGTTGTGTACAGGTTTACCCGACCCCCAAGGCAAATATCGCTTTATGTAGGAGCGAGCTTGCTCGCGAAAAACGTCAACGATAACGCGGGCTTCCTGAATAAACGCGGCGTCCGTGAGTTTTTCGCGAGCAAGCTCGCTCCTACAGAGGCGGTGGCATCGGAGGCTCAAGCCTTGCTGATGATATTCCCCGCATGCAGCCCGCATTCCTTCTGCGTGGCTTCTTCCCACCACCAGCGGCCTTCGCGCTCATGCTGGCGGGGCAGTACCGGCCGGGTGCAGGGCTCGCAGCCGATGCTGATGAAGCCGCGCTCATGCAGGCTGTTGTACGGCAGCTCCAGCATGCGGATGTAGCCCCAGACCTCTTCGCTGGTCATCTGCGCCAGCGGGTTGAACTTGTACAGGGTGTGTTCCGGTGTGGAGAACGCCGTGTCGATTTCCAGCGCCGCCACCTGGCTGCGAGTGCCGGGGCTCTGGTCGCGGCGCTGGCCGGTGGCCCAGGCGCTGACGCCTGCGAGTTTGCGGCGCAGCGGTTCGATCTTGCGGATGCCGCAGCATTCGCCATGGCCGTCCTTATAGAAGCTGAACAGGCCTTTTTCTTTGACGAAGGGCTCCAGCTTGCTCGGGTCTGGCGAGATCAGCTCGATGTCGATCTTGTAGAACTCACGCACCTGCTCGATAAACCGGTAGGTCTCCGGGTGCAGGCGGCCGGTGTCGAGGCTGAACACCTTGACGTTTTTGTTCAGCTTCCAGGCCATGTCCACCAGGACCACATCCTCGGCACCGCTGAAGGAAATCCACAAGTCATCGCCGAACTGGCTGAACGCCAGCTTGAGAATGTCCTGGGCAGACTTGTTGGCATAAGTCGTGGCGAGTTCAACGACGTCGAAGGCTTGGTTCATCAGGACGGTTCCTACAGGTCAGTGGCGCTGAGCGCTCTCTAGGAGGGCGATGGTATCAAAAACTGTCCCGCGTTGCGGCGGCTGGCTTGAGTCGCTAGAGTTCGGCAGTTCTTTTGCTCGCTCAACTAACAATATCTAACAGGAGTGTCGTGTGGAAATTGCCTGCCTTGACCTGGAAGGGGTGCTGGTTCCGGAAATCTGGATCGCCTTCGCCGAAAAAACCGGTATTGAATCCCTGCGCGCTACCACCCGCGACATTCCCGACTATGACGTGCTGATGCAGCAACGCCTGCGCATCCTCGACGAGCATGGGCTCAAGCTGGCCGATATCCAGGCCGTTATCGCCACGCTCAAGCCGCTGGACGGCGCCATTGAGTTCGTCAATTGGCTGCGCGAGCGCTTCCAGGTGGTGATCCTGTCCGACACCTTCTATGAGTTCTCCCAGCCGCTGATGCGTCAGCTGGGTTTCCCGACCTTGCTTTGCCACCGCTTGATCACCGATGAAAACGATCGGGTGGTGAGCTACCAACTGCGCCAGAAAGACCCCAAGCGCCAATCGGTGCTGGCATTCAAGACGCTCTACTACCGCGTGATCGCTGCCGGTGATTCCTACAACGACACCAGCATGCTGGGTGAAGCTGACCGTGGGATTCTGTTCCATGCGCCGGACAATGTGATTCGCGAATTCCCGCAGTTCCCGGCGGTGCATACGTTTGAAGACCTGAAGAAAGAGTTTATCAAGGCGTCGAATCGGCAGTTGAGCCTGTAAGTTATGCGGCGCGGCTGATTGCTCCATCGCAGGCAAGCCAGCTCCCACCTTCGACCCTGTAACGTCAAACGACGCGGTCAACGGAGGGAGCCGGGGTTGCCCGCGACGGCGTCGGCTCCGTCACCGCCTAACCCTCGGCCAGCAAGCGCTCATAAGGAATACGCAAGCCTTCATGCAGGCGTTTGATCATCGCCAGGCTCAGCTTGCGCTTGTGGTTCAGCACCTCTGACACCCGCCCACTGGTGCCGATAAACGGCTCCAGATCGCGGGCGGTCATGCCCAATTGCTCCATGCGAAACTTGATAGTCTCTACCGGATCCGAAGGGGGCATGGGGTAATGCTCGGCTTCGTACTTCTCGATGAGGATTGCCAGGATTTCCAGCTCATCACCTTCAGGCGAGCCGGGTAGTGCTCCCCATATCTGCTCGACTCGTACGAGTGCCGCAGTCAGGTCTTCCTGGGAGTGAATAGGTTTGATGTTCATCACGCAGTCTCCGCGTTGATCTGGTCGTACTGAGCGTGGGTCCCCACGAACCGTATAAACCCTAGTTGTCGCTGGTAGTCGATGGCCATGATCACTCGATACTTGTTGCCGCCGACGTTGAACACGACCCTGCCGCCCTTAAGAATGCTCGCTGTTCTGAGCTCGGCCTTGAGTGCTTGCGGTGTTGGATAATTGGCCTTTTCCATGTGCCGATACCACTCGACCAGCGGTGTTCTGGCGTCGCTATAAGCTGAATGGCTTTCCCAGAATATTCGTAGGGTAGAGAGAGCGATTATCCGCATCGCTTCAACCTCCCGTTTTGGGAGATCATAGGTGCGATTGCGTGGTTAGGCAATCTCGGAAATATTTCCAGACGAGGAGGTAGTCGCTTCATGTGATCCTTCACAGGTGGCGGTGGACGGTCGATCCGGACGCTATCTGCAAGCGTCTATTCCGTCCACAGCGGTTCTGATTCAGGCTTTTTCTATCGCATGGCGTTCTACTCGAACGCTAGGCAGGGGCTGTGCCCTACAGGTTTTCCAACGTTTGTAACAACACCCGCACCTTCGTCAGCGACTCCTGATACTCCGCCTGCCACTCTGAATCCGCCACAATCCCGCCGCCACCCCAGCAACACACCTGCCCATCCTTGACCAGCAAGCTGCGAATCGCGATGGAGCTGTCCATTTCGCCGCGCACGTCCAGGTACACCAGCGAGCCGCAATACAACCCGCGGCGGGTGGGCTCCAGCTCATCGATGATCTGCATGGCGCGAATCTTTGGCGCGCCGGTAATGGAGCCGCCAGGGAAGCTGCCGGCGATCAGGTCGAGGGCGTCTTTGTCGTCGGCCAATATGCCAGTGACACTGCTCACCAGGTGGTGCACGTTGGGGTAACTTTCCAGGCTGAACAGCTCCGGCACTTTCACTGAGCCGATTCGGCAACTGCGGCCGAGGTCGTTGCGCAGCAGGTCAACGATCATCAGGTTTTCTGCGCGGTCCTTGGGGCTGGCGAGCAGCTCAGCGGCGTTGGCAGCGTCCTCTTCCGGTGTCAAACCGCGAGGGCGGGTGCCCTTGATCGGGCGGGTTTCGACCTGGCCTTCGCTGATGCGCACGAAGCGCTCCGGCGACAGGCTCAGCACCGCGCCGTCATCGGGCAAACTCTGGAACCCGGAAAACGGCGTCGGGCAGGCTTCGCGCAGCGCGCAGTAGGCTGCCCATGGATCGCCGATGCACGGCGCACGAAAGCGTTGGGCAAAGTTGACCTGGTAGCAGTCGCCGGCCTGGATGTAATCCTGGATACGCAGGATGGCCTGCTGGTACGCATCCACGCTGAGGTCCGGCGCCATGGTGCCCTGGAGCTTGAAGGTGGTGGGGGTGTCACCTGTTGCATGACTGAACAGGGCGATCAGACGTTGCCGCTCGCTATCGGCCAGCACCGGGTGAAACACCAGTTGGCTGGTGTGCGCCAGGTGATCGCTGACCAGTGCCCAGGCATACAGCCCCAGGCGCGCATCCGGCAGATGCAGGTCGTCCACGGCCAGGCGCGAGACCTGTTCCAAGTGCCGGCCGAAGTCATAGCTCAAGTAACCGATCAAACCGCCGGCAAATGGCAATTCAACGCCAGCAGGCAGGGCCGCCTCACCCAACTGCGCCAGGTTCTCGCGCAGGCGTTGCAGGAAATCGCTGCCGCGTTCATCCGGCCCAACCGTCAAGGTCGCTTCGGGCCAGGCGCTGAGCAGGTCATAACGCCCCCGCTCGGCAGCCGGGCGGCCGCTGTCGAGCAGCACCGCGCCAGGCGCATGGCGAATAGCCGCAAAGTACTCGGCGGGGTTGGCCCGGTAGGGTAAGGGGTAAACGGAGCAGGTCGACATGCGAGGGTGAATCAGCCAGTGGCGGGGGGGAGGGGATTGTAGTCCTC
>NZ_WKFA01000051.1:0-41581 GCF_021605325.1 Pseudomonas sp. PA-7-1E | reverse complement strand
GGAAGTGGCCGCGACACCGTTTTATGCGGCCAACCGTACCGTGGCCGACAACGGCCTGACGCAGCACATCACCGTGCGTCTGGCCGATGGTTTGGCGGCGATTGAAGCGGGCGATGACATTACCGCTGTCAGCCTGTGCGGCATGGGTGGCGAGACGATCCGCGACATTCTCGACAGCGGCAAGGCGCACCTCAATGGCCGGGAACGCCTGATCCTGCAACCCAATGGCGGCGAGCAGCCGCTGCGTCAATGGTTGATGGAGAACGGCTACCAGATCCTCCATGAAGAGTTGCTGCGGGAAAACCGCTTCTACTACGAAATCATCGTCGCCGAACGCACCGAGGCGATGACCTATACCGCCGAGCAGCTGTACTTCGGTCCGTTGCAAATGCAGGCGCGTAGCCCGGAATTCCTGGCGAAGTGGCAACGTATATTGCGCGAGAAACGCAAGACGTTGGCCAGTCTCGAACAGGCGCGGCAGGTGGTACCCGAGCAGAAAGTGCAGGAGATCGTGCAGCAGGTGAAGTGGATCGTTCAATTGCTTGCCTGACCGCCACCGGTCCAGTGTGGGAGATGTGGAGCCTTAGCGAGGCTTCGAGCGGTGTATCAGGCAACATCCATGTCGTGAATGCCGCAGCCTTCGAAGCCTCGCTAAGGCTCCACATCTCCCACATTTGATCGCGCCGGCCGGTGCTGCCTGGCGACATTCGCGGCACTTCACCGCTACGCTGTAGTCTTCTCTTAAATCCCCCCCAAGGTGTTGCCTCGATGATCACTGTTCACCACCTCAACAACTCCCGCTCGCAACGTATCCTGTGGGCGCTTGAAGAACTGGGCCTGCCCTACGACATCAAGCGCTACCAGCGCGACGCCAAGACCAACCTGGCGCCGCCTGAACTCAAGGCCATTCACCCCCTGGGCAAATCCCCGGTGATCGAAGACGGCTCTCGTGTGCTGATCGAGTCCGCCGCGATCATCGACTACCTCATCCGCCGCCACGGCAACGGCCAACTGCAACCCGACCCGGCTACCGACGCCTATGACAGCTATGTGCAATGGCTGCATTTTGCTGAAGGCTCGGCGATGTTGCCGTTGATGCTCAACCTCTACGTCGGACGCCTGGGTGAAGCGGGCGCACCGCTGCATCCGCGGATCGAATCGGAGCTGGCCAATTACCTGGGCTACCTGAATGACGTGCTGGGCCACACGCCGTACCTGGTGGGCGACGCACTCAGCGGCGCGGATATCCAGATGAGCTTTATCGGCGAAGTCGCCCAGGCCCAGGGCAAATTGCAGGCCTACCCGAACTTGGCCGCATGGCTGCAAAAGCTCCAGGCGCGCCCGGCATACCGCAAGGCGGTGGAGCGGGGCGGGGAATACGCGTTCGCCAAATAGCGGGCCCACCGACACCGCCTCCTGTAGGAGCGAGCTTGCTCGCGAAAAACGTCAACGATAACGCGTGTTTCCTGGATGAACGCGGCGCCTTTGGGTTTTTCGCGAGCAAGCTCGCTCCTACAGAACCCGTTTCGGCAGGTGAACCTTCGAGTCTCCCAGCGCTCACTTAAAAGGTGGCACTGGCTTTTCTCGAAAGGAATCTGCATGCACTCCACCTCGTCAATCGCGCCCGTAGAGCGCGAACTGAGCCTGCGGGCAGTCATTACCGGGATCGTGCTGGGTATCCTGCTGACCCCTTCCAACGTGTACGCAGGCTTGAAGATCGGCTGGTCGTTCAATATGTCGATCATCGCCTTGCTGATCGGTTATGGCCTCTGGCAAGGCCTGGCCCGGCGTTCCGCTGAACACCTGCCGTGGACCCTGCACGAGAGCAATATCAACCAGACCGTGGCCTCTGCCGCGGCGTCGATCATTTCCGGCGGGCTGGTCGCGCCCATCCCGGCTTATACCTTGCTCACCGGCAACCAACTGGCAGCGCTGCCGATGATCGCCTGGGTGTTCTCGGTAAGTTTCCTGGGGATCTGGATCGCGTGGTACCTGCGGCCTTCATTGCTCAATGACAAGGCGCTGAAGTTTCCCGAAGGCATGGCCACCCTGGAGACCCTGCTGCACATCTACAACCATGGTCGCGAAGCCGCCACGCGCTTGAAAGTGCTGCTCGGCGCAGCGTTGTTGTCCGGGTTGGTCAAGTGGGTGGATACCTTTATGTGGGCCTTCCCGCGCTGGTCGCCGAACGCCCAGTTGGAGCGCCTGACCTTCACCGCCGACCCCTCTCTGCTGTTGCTGGGGTTCGGCGGCATCATCGGCATTCGCGTGGGCCTGACCCTGCTGCTCGGCGCCTTGCTGGCATGGGGCGGGCTGGGGCCGTGGCTGTTGGCCAACGGCTTGGTGAGCTTGCCCGCTGACAGCAGCGGCCCGCAATTTGCCGCGCTGGTGGA
The DNA here is from genome assembly GCF_021605325.1 of Pseudomonas sp. PA-7-1E. Lineage (NCBI taxonomy): Bacteria > Pseudomonadati > Pseudomonadota > Gammaproteobacteria > Pseudomonadales > Pseudomonadaceae > Pseudomonas > Pseudomonas sp. PA-7-1E. The sequence goes on along the minus strand of NZ_WKFA01000051.1, from coordinate 39,188 downwards.
ATGGCTGCTGTGGCCTGGGGTGAGCCTGATGGTGTGTTCCACCCTGGCGTCCCTGGCGATTCGCCTGTGGGCGTTGCATCGCTCAACCCGAGCGGCTGGCGGCACGCCTTGGGCGGTTCCCAAGCCTGGGCCTGCCGTGGGGTTTGCCTTGGCGATTGCGTTGGTGGTGAGCCTGCAAGCGCTGTTGTTCGGTATCAACCTTGGGATGGCGCTGCTAACCATTCCCCTGGCGATCTGCCTGGCCGCCGTGGCGGCGCGGGTGGTGGGGGCGACCGGTATTCCGCCGATTGGCGCCATCGGGCAACTGTCTCAGCTGAGTTTTGGCATCGTTGCGCCGGGCCAGGTGCCGATCAACCTGATGAGCGCCAACACCGCCGGCGGTTCGGCGGGGCAGTGCACAGACCTGATGAATGACTTCAAGGTGGGCAAGGCGATTGGCGCGACGCCGCACAAACAGGTTATCGCCCAGATTCTCGGGATTTTTGTCGGCAGCGTCGTCGGCGTATTCGCGTACCTGGCGTTGATCCCCGACCCGCAAACCATGCTGCTCACCGAACAGTGGCCAGCCCCGGCCGTCGCCACTTGGAAAGCCGTGGCCCAAACCCTGACCCACGGGCTGGATTCGTTGTCACCCAGCATCCGCTGGGCCATTGCTGTTGCAAGCCTGTGCGGCGTACTGCTGGGCATACTCGATAGCACGCTGCCCACCCATCGCGCCCGCTATCTGCCAAGTGCGGCAGCCTTGGGACTGGCGTTTGTCTTGCCTGCGTCGGTGTCGCTGATGATGGCCCTTGGCGCGATCATGACCTGGGCCGTGAGCTGTCGCTGGCCAAGTGTGACGCAGCGCTTTGCGATCACGGCAGCGGCGGGCCTGATCGCCGGTGAGAGCATTACCGGCGTAGGCGCGTCGTTATGGCAGATGCTGGGAAGTGGATAAATGGCCCTCGTGGATTTACAACTCTTCACGAATTCAAAAGGCTCACCGTTATAGGCTTGGCGCTGCGACCACTGGATCAAACCCATTCAACTGACCGTTGAGCCTAGCCCATGAAACTGCCTGCCATCGCTGCCACGTTTCTCGCCGTTGCTACGCTGCATCCTTTACCCGTACACGGCGCAGGCCCCGTCACCCATGTCGCCATCTACCGAGGCCCGGCAGGCTGCCCCGACTGCTCGGAAAACGTGAAAACCGCCCTGCAGCGCCTGGACCCCAATTACCAGATCGACTTCGTCGGTGCCGACGAACCCATCGACATCACCCCGCAAACCCTGGCGCGCTACGATCTATACGTGCAACCCGGCGGTGGCCAGGACATCCCGGCCGCCCTCGACAGCCTGGGCGATGCGCGTGCCGAAGCCATCCGCGATTACGTCGCCAAAGGCGGCCGCTACCTGGGCCTGTGCATGGGCGCCTACCTGGCCGACGACAACAACCTCGGCCTGATCCCCCAGGCGCTTGATACCGAAGCTGGCCGTCCCGGTTTTGAAGTGTCCGGTATTGAGGACGCCGCCGTGCAGGTGACGTGGGACGGGCAGCCTGACTCTGTGTTCTATCAGGACGGCCCGTATTTTCCCAAAGCCAGCGCCGCGGCGTCCTACAAGGTCATCGCGACCTACCACAATGGCGACGTGGCGGCGGCGCGCTACACCTACGAACGTGGCGTGGTTGTGCTGAGCGGGCCGCACCCGGAAGCCGGGCGGGAATGGTTTGAAAATGCCGATATCGAGCTGAGCAAGATGCCGCGTGGCGAGCTGTTCGGGTCGTTGATACGTAGCGCGCAAGAGTAGGGCGCGCCGCCGGTTACTTCAGGATGCCACTATTCCCCATGTCGATATCAGGCACGATGGTGGCGTAACCAGGCTACTTGTGCCTGGCCTCGGGCACTTAAGGTGAAGGTCATTGGCCGCCCGAGAACAACAAAAACAATGACTAGCCTCAACTGCAACGATTCCAACGGTCAGCTTGCGCAGGGCTTCAAGCCGCGCCATGTGACCATGTTGTCCATCGCCGGCATCATCGGCGCGGGGTTGTTTGTCGGCTCCGGACACGCGATCGCCGCCGCCGGGCCAGCGGTGTTGCTGGCTTATCTGTTTTCCGGCCTGTTGGTGGTGCTGGTCATGCGCATGCTGGGGGAAATGGCGGTGGCACGCCCGGACACTGGCTCGTTTTCCACCTACGCCGACCAGGCCATCGGCCCGTGGGCGGGGTTCACCATCGGCTGGTTGTATTGGTGGTTCTGGGTGCTGGTCATTCCCATCGAAGCCTTGGCCGCCGGGCATGTGCTCAATCAGTGGTTCCCTCAGGTTGATGCGTGGCTCTTTGCCTTGGTTTCAATCGTTCTGCTGGTGATCACCAATCTGTTCAGCGTGGCCAAATACGGCGAATTCGAATTCTGGTTCGCCATGGCCAAGGTGATTGCCATCGTCGGCTTTATCGGCCTGGGCTTCAGCGTCCTCATGGGCTGGATCCCGGATCGCGAAGCCAGCGGCTTGAGCCGCTTGATGGAGGAACACGGCGGGTTTGCTCCCAACGGCCTGTCGGCGGTGGTGGGCGCGTTCATTACCATCATGTTCAGCTTCATCGGCACTGAGGCGGTGACCATCGCCGCAGCCGAGTCGAGCAACCCGGCGCAGAACATCGCCAAGGCCACCCGTTCGGTGATCTGGCGCATTGGCGTGTTCTACCTGTTGTCGATCTCCGTCGTGATTTCCGTGGTGCCCTGGAACGATCCGCTGTTGGCCTCCGTGGGTTCCTATCAGCGCGCACTGGAAATTATGAACATCCCCAACGCCAAATTCATGGTCGATGTGGTGGTGTTGATCGCGGTAGCCAGTTGCATGAACTCCTCGATCTACATTTCTTCGCGCATGCTGTTTTCCCTGGGCAAACGCGGCGATGCGCCGCCGGCGCTTAAAATCACCTCGAAGGCGGGCGTGCCCAGGGCGGCGGTGATCGCCAGCACCATCATCGGTGCGGGCGTTACGTTGCTGAGCTACTTCATGCCGGCCGGTCTGTTCCAGTTCCTGCTCGCCAGCTCCGGGGCCATCGCGTTGTTGGTGTACCTGGTCATCGCTATCTCGCAACTGCGTATGCGTCGCTTGCTGCTTCGGCAGAACGTCGAACTGACCTTTCGCATGTGGCTGTTTCCCTGGCTGACTTACCTGGTGATCGTATTCATCTGCCTGGCCCTGGGGGTGATGATGGTGACGCCGGAACACCGCACCGAAGTGTCCTCGACCATTGGCCTGGCGTTGGTGATTTCCTTCATCGGCCTGGTCACGTCGCGCCAGCACAACCGGGCACCCAAGCCGGTGGCGCTGGAACATTCCTGATCACGCCTATGGGGTAGCGGTGATGGAAACCGAGGCATCTGTTTGCCAGACCATCGGCTTTTTGCTGCTGGACCAATTCACGCTGATATCGCTGTCATGTGCGGTCGAGCCGCTGCGCATGGCCAACCAATTGGCGGGCGAAGAACTCTACCGTTGGCAAACCCTGAGCCTGGACGGCCAGCCGGTGTGGGCCAGCGATGGGGTGTCGGTGACCCCGGACGCGTGCGCGCAGGACCAGCGCGGCTTCGATGCGGTGATCGTGTGCGGCGGCGTGGGCATTCAACAGGCTATCAGCCCTGCGCTCATCGCCTGGTTGCGCAGCCAGGCGCGCCTGTACTGTAAACGTCTCGGCGCGGTGTGCACCGGCAGTTGGGCACTGGCCCAGGCGGGGTTGCTCGATGGCTTCCAGTGCAGCGTGCATTGGGAGCTGATGGCGTCGATGCAGGAGGCGTTTACCCGCGTCAAAGTCAGCTCCAGCGTATTCACGCTCGATGGCAACCGCTTTACCAGCTCTGGCGGCACTGCGCCGCTGGACATGATGCTGCACCTGATCGGCCGCGATCACGGGCACACGCTGTCGGCGGCGATTTCCCAAATGTTCGTGTACGAGCGCATTCGCAACGAGCGCGACCACCAACGCGTGCCGCTCAAACACCTGCTCGGCACGCAACAGCCCAAGCTGCAAGAAGTGGTTGCCCTGATGGAATCCAACCTGGAAGAACCCATCGACCTCGACGAACTGGCCGCCTACGTGCACGTGTCCCGCCGCCAGTTGGAGCGCATGTTCCAGAAGCACCTGTACTGCACGCCATCGCGCTATTACCTCAAGCTGCGCCTGACCCGTGCGCGCCAGTTGCTGATGCAGACGCCCATTTCGATTGTCGAGCTGGCGGTGATTTGCGGCTTTGTGTCCACGCCGCATTTTTCCAAGTGCTACCGGGATTTCTTCGGCGTTGCGCCCAGCGATGAGCGCTCGGACATGCGCCTGCATCCGCCGCCTGCGTTACGGCCAGAGGGGCAATCCCGGGCCCCGCAACAGCCCAGGAATACACTGGAGCAGGCGCGCGACGAGCCGACGTTTGCTACGGTGCAGATTCAAAGGCGATAGGGCTTGGGGTTTTCCCGAATGCCAGTAGGAGCGAGCTCGCTCGCGAAAAACTCACAGGCGCCGCGCTCATTCAGGAAGCACGCGTTATCGTTGGCGTTTTTCGCGAGCAAGCTCGCTCCTACAGAAGGCAATAAGCCTCGGCGCTCAAATCCACTGGTCATTCAACGCGGTGCGCTCACCGCCTTCATGCCCGGTATTCAGAATGCCCCTAGGCTCGATCATCATCAGCCTGGCTTCACCTTCGGCCGCCGTCCTGTGCTCAATGCCACGCGGCACCACATACAACTCACCCGGCTTCACATACACCGGGCCCTCCGGCAGGTCGATACGCAGCGTGCCTTCAAGCACCAGGAACGCTTCATCGGTTTCGGGGTGCGAATGCCAAATGAATTCACCCTCGATACGCACCACCTTGAACTGGTAGTCGTTCATTTCGGCAACCACTCTTGGGCTCCATTGCTGATCGATGAGCGAAGCTTTGTGCGCGAGGTTTATCGGTTGGGCGGGTTGCTGTAGGTGAGTCATGCTGAGCCTTCCTGTCGGTGAGAAGGCCAGATTATCCGGGCCGACAGGTCATAGGCTTGTACGATCCTGCAACCCCCTCCACTCCTACGCCCCCGCATTCCCCACGGGAATGCAGCGCATAAAATTAATGCATTTTTCTTACTGCCACGGTTAACGTAATTTCCTTCAAGGCCACGGAGAACCGCCTTGAACTCATCCTCATCCAACCCTGCTGACAAATTCGATACCTCAAGAGCCAACGAGTACGCGCGACAAAGCCGTATCGCGTTGGCGGGCTATGACGCGTGCCAGGATCTGGCAGCCTGCATGCTCGCGGCGAGCCTTGGCGATGCCCCTTCGGCCAAGATACTGGTGGTCGGCGCCGGCGGTACGGCGCAGGAGATCATCGCCATGGCCAACCTTGAACCAGGCTGGTGCTTCATGGCGGTTGATCCCTCGCAGCCGATGCTGGACGCGGCAAGGCAGCAGTTGGAAGCCAACCACCTGCTTGATAGAACAACCCTGCATCTCGGGACGCTTGAAGACCTGGCAGCAGACGCGTCATACGACGCCGCCACCTTGATCGGTGTGCTCCACCATCTGGGGGGGGATGACGCCAAGGACCGGATGCTGCGATCGATTCGGGCGCACCTGAAACCGGGGGCACCGCTGATCGTCGCGGGCAATCATTACGCGTATGCCAGCCAGCCGTTGCTGCTGGCGGCATGGGGCCAACGCTGGCGTCAGCATGGCGCCACCCCGGACGAAGTGAAGGCCAAGCTCGGCAAAATCCTTCAAGGCGCTGACCCGCCCCATTCCGAGGCCGCGGTTCAGAAGCTGTTGCATGACGCTGGCTTCGGCGACGCGACGCGTTTCTTCAGCAGCCTTTTCTGGGGGGCTTGGTTGACGTGCAAGGTGGGGTAGCGAGGTCTCCCGTTGCTCAGTGAGCCGTGGCGCGATTCAGATCCCCCGGAGAGTAGCCAGCCGCCGACGCCAATCGCCGCCATGCCGAAGGTGGCATTCCTCTTCGGAGTCGAAACTGACGCAGCGGGCGATGTTCGGGACGTGCACGTCGGCGTCATCCAGCGCGGCGGTAGTCAGCTCGCGCATACGGGCGTCCCCGCCGGTCGCAAGGGCGCGAGCCTTGCTCGCAACGCTGTCGAACACCCAGATCACCCGCAGGCTTTGGGGAAACGCGTGGTAGTCGACGGTGTGGGTCAACCAGTCGAAGCCCGGAATTTCGACCTTTGCGATCTCGCAGGCGTCGGTCAGCGCCGCGATGAGACGGCGTTCGATACGGGCGTGGTCGCGTGAGGCAGGCGGCATAAAGGAAATCCGTGAATCCTGGGAGTGGGTTGGGGCATCAGGCGATAGGCTGATCAGAGCGGGCGTTATTGAAGCGCGGGGCGCAAGCGTTGCCACTCATTCAAGCAATCCTCGGCAACGATATCCGGGTATCCCCGTTTGTGTTCCATCGCCAACGCGGTGGAGAGGGTACCGCAATGCAAGTGGCCTGGTCATTGCAGCGAAGTGTCATCGACCATCGGCCTGGTCACGGCGCGCCAGCATGGGCGGGCGATCAAGCCGGTGGTGTTGGAGCAATCCTGACAGCGCGGCCCTACCTGTGGGCCGCGTCACTTCAGTGCTGGCGCACCCCTCTTGTCATACGCCGCAGTACCTGCTTATCGCCCTGCCTATAGTGCATGACCACCGCCCCGACATGCCCGAGGATAAGCACCAGCATTGTCCAACCCAGCAAGCTATGAAAGTTGCTGCCCAGATCAACCATCCACTGGATTTTTTCCCCCTCGAACCCCTCCATGACCTGCACGCCAAACGCAGAAAAAGCCCGGCCGGAGCCGTACTGGCGGATCATCCCGATCAGCGGGATCAGGAACATCAGTGCATACAGCATGCCGTGCCCGGCGGCGGCGAAACGGCTGATGCTGAGTGGGCGCCGGTGTTGGTTCAGCAGACTCCAGCTGGCACGTAGGATCAGCAACACCAGTAATAACAACCCTACGGGTTTGTGAAAGGGCCACAGCCATTTATCCAGCGCTGAGTCTGACGCCAGGTAATGGGTTATGGCTGAGCAATAGATCCACGCAAACAACAGGAACATCAGCCAATGCACTGCTCGGCTTACCGAGTCGTAGTGTTCACGTGACCCAGCAGGGGGTGCGCAAGTCGTCATTGTCGTATCCTTCTGGCGAGTCGCCTTGCGTTCTTTTTCAAGCGCATTGAGGCGACAGATGATAAGCGGCCAGAATGAATCTGGCGGTGACCAGATCATATACAAGGAGACACAGGCAGCGGTCGTGTCGAAACATCAAGAAAACATGCATCCCTCAGGGTGTGATCTGGATGCCTAACGGCATGGGCGTAGCCTGTTCAAATCCACCGAGCATTTTCAGCCGTACGCTCCCCACCTTCATGCCCGGTATTCAAAATGCCCCGTGGCGAGCCTTCGAGCATCAGGAATGCTTCGGGCGCGTGTTCGTTCTTGCGCAGGGCGTGGAACGATCAAAAGCTGTGGCGAGGGAGCTTGCTCCCGTGACGGTCTAAAGCTGACGCGTTTATGGTCGATAACCCGTATGAACCCGCTAATCAAGGACCGATTAAATGGCACTTTCCGTTAGCCCTGCCTATATTCCACCGGCCAATCTCAACCTCACGCCTTCTGAGCAGAAGCTCGTACCCCAGGCGTCGACGGACCCCGCCAAGCAAGCCCTGGCAAACGCCGGCCCCGCGGCCATTTACCATCCCAGTGAAGCGGCGACAACCACGGCACAAGCCCCGGAGGCCGTTGATACCTGGGTCGGTCGCTCCGAATCGCCGCACTTTCCTCGTTTCGTCGACCTGTTCAATGGCGCGCAAAGTGCGCTGAAAGCTTCCTTCCAGACATTCGAAGCGAACCTGGCAGCCACTGCGCCCGACCTGGCCAGCACCGGGTACGGTTTTACCGTTGAGGCTGACGGCCGGCTGAAAGTGCTCGATACGGCTGGCCAACTCAGCCGTGAGGCGACCGAGAGGCTGACGGTTCTGCTCAATCAATCCGTTGAGCTGAAAGCCACAGCCGTGGCCTACCGCAACGCCGCCATCGACATGGTAGACGCAGGTTCACCCTGGTCTGGAAGCACCCTGGGCTACTACAGCCTGACCAATGAAAACTTCGCCAGCACTATTGATCTGGCGCCCTTGTTCAGAACGCATGACCCGTCGGATATTAAAGCGGGCAGAAACCAGTTTTTCATAAACCAATTGTCTTCCAACGGCGAGCGCGCGACGCAAGAGACTGAGCGGGCGATGTTGGAGCGGCGTGCCGCCCAGGGGTTCAGCACCCAGGCTTGATCGGCGCAGCCTGCGGCTGTCGTCGAGGACCGGTCGGCGGCAGTGGCCGCGCTTATTGTTCAGGGTTGATCAACGATCTCAACGTATGGTCCTCCCAGATGCCAGCGATTTTCAGATAGGCTCGCGCATGTCCTTCATTCTCAAACCCCAGCGACTCCAGAAGGCGTTCACTTCGCACATTGCGGGGTAAATGATTGGCCATGATCCGATGAAGACCCAACTGCTCAAAGCAGTGTTGGTTAGTGATCTGAAGCGTTCTTTTCATCAGGCCACGGCCTTGGGCTGATTCCGCCAGCGAGAAGCCAAGATGACAGGCCTGAAAAACGTCTCTCACAATGTTCGTGTAGTTACACCGCGCTAGGACCTCTCCGCTCTCGGGTTCAAGCAAGAGGAAACACAGAGCGTTGCCAGCGTGCATATTGTTGACCTGCTGCTCCACCCTGGCCTTGGCGTTGCCCGTGGTGAAATATTCCTCCTCCCTGAGCGGCTCCCAGGGTTGCAGATGCCTGCGATTGACGCGTTCGTAACGGCTGATCCTCTCGAAATCGTCGCACGCCAATGGCCGAAGGCAGTAGCCCTCAACGCAATACTCCATAAGCCCCTCCAGATTGATCAATGGCCCCATCTGACTGCGTAGCCGCAAAGAATAGCGCCGCTGCGCGTAAAGCGACCCCTTTCATGGCAAACAGGTCTACCATGCCAGCCCCGGCAGTGGTTCCACTCGCTCCCGAACTCCATTTTTCAAGGTAGCGATAATGTCCATCGACCAGATCTCCCTCCCCAAAGGCGTCGGCCCTCACGCCGCCAAGCTGCTTGACGCTATTACTGGCGCCTCCACCCATGAAGAACTCAACCGTGCTGGCGGTAAAGCCGAGGGTTTTGTGCTGGGTTTGGAGGCCACCAAGGCGATCAAAAGCCAAATTGCAGAGTCGCTGTATGTGGCGTATGACGACGCGGCGAGCAATCGGGCGGGTGAACTGAAGGGCTAGTGCTCGTCAGCCCATGGTTCCGGAATGAGCGCCAATCGCCGGAATAGGCTGACGAACATAATAATTGTCGAATTCACTGCTTTCGATGAACTGGAAGCCATGGCGGGTATAAAAGCGATTCGAAGCGCTTTCTTTGAGAGCCCCCACTTTGATAGGCAGCGCAGCCGCATCCGCCTCTTTGAAAATCTGAGAGAGAACAGCAGACCCTACCCCTGAACCTTGCGCGCCCGGCCTGACATACAAGTGGTCGAGCAAGAGTTCATTGGGGTGATGTTTGACCACTACGAAACCCACCCTCTCTCCAGACGCCTCGATATAGCGTGTGTCGCGAGCTTCAAAGCCGCCAAGAAACCGCTCCCGCGCACGCACAGGGTCAAATCGCCCAACACGCTCCAGACTTTCGCGCATGGCCTCAATTCGAATGGCTACCAGATTATCCAAGTCGCTTTGTTGAACCGGGACCAAAATGATGGGGGAGTTTTGGTTGGGTGCGACGGGCATATTGGGTGCTCCAACTACCATTCTGGGGGCTCAGTATAGAGAGCCTGATACTGATGAAGCGACCCGCATGATATGTTCACGGCATACATGGAGTAACGGACCCCAGGAAGGAAATGGCCATGCCAGTGGACACCCACGCAATCCGCATTCTCTCGCAACGCCTGAGCATTGAGCCCTTCTGCGAGCAGGACGCTGTTGAGTCTTTCTCTTGTATCTCACCGTCTCTGACTCGCTACATGTCCTGGGAACCGCCTGCCTCACTGGAAGAGTACGCGCAAGTCTGGGGGCAGTGGCTGCCTGCGATAGCGGATGGCAGCGACATCGTGTTCACGGTCAGGGAGCGGGTAGGTGCTCGTTTTACCGGCTTGGTCGGGCTGCACCATACCGGCAGTGAAACGCCGGAGTTGGGGATCTGGGTTCGTGAAGATAAACATGGGTTGGGGTTTGGTGGTGAAGCGGTGCGGGCGGTTGTTCAGTGGGCTAGCCAGTGGGTGGTGGCTAAGTACTTCATCTATCCTGTTGCGACGCAGAATGGTGCGAGTCGGCGTATTGCCGAAGCTTTGGGGGGAGTGGTCATCGAAAGGCGGATGGCGGAGAAATATGATTCGGTTGTGTATCAGATACCGGGGGGTTAGCTCTGGGCATCGGGTTTGCGATTGCTGGCCTGCACGAACGGCAGAAATCGGCCAAATGCGGACGTTCGGCCTTAGGAGCCGATTTGAGCCACATTAGCCATTCAAAAAGGGCGCTTGCGATGGCTCTGGGGCGACGCATGCGTATCGTGGCGCTGGTGCCTTAAGGAGTATTGGGGACCATGATACAAAGCTAGGTAAGGAGGTGATCTATGGCTATGTATGCTGCGGCTTTGGTGTCGAGACAATTGTGGAGCAGCAGCACATTGGATTCATTGCAAGGGCGTGTATCTGCACTGCGAACGGGCAAGCAAAGCCAGCAACAATAGAGGCTTATTGATATCACGATTTATATGCGTTAGCCTCAAGCGACTTAAGGCGACAAGATGCAGAAGGCGGTTGGATAGCTCGCCCATCTCATAACTCACGGAAGATACGCAATGGCTGAAAGCAAAACGCATCAAAGATTCAGAAGCAGAGCTCAGGACCTTGAAATGTATCTCGAGGCGATGGATGCGGCGGCGAGGGTTACTTCAAACCTCCTGGGTCATGCCGAGAATATAAAAAAAGACATCGATAAAGCTCTACCAATCGACTGTTCAAATTATACGCGTTTAAACCACCCTGCCAGAAATCGGGCGAGAATTTACAACTATTGTCGCGCCAAAAATTCTCACTCAGCCATTGTCGAAATTTATGGATATTTTTCTGAGTATATGAGAGATATCCTCAAGGAAATATACAAAAAAGATCCTATGCAAGTCGTCGGGAAGTCACAGAAACTTCTGAATATGACTTTCGCGGATTTGGCAAAAATTAACACTCTCGGCGATCTCCATGGAAAAATGGTAGAGGATGTATTTAGAAGTCTTGAGAATGAGCGAAGCACTATAAAACTCATAGACAAAATCTTAAGCGGCACAGGTGTAAATCTTAGCGAAGCCGACAAAATGTCAGTTTTGCCCTACTTAGAGATGCGTCATTTGATAATCCATAATAACGGAAAAATTGATGCTGAGTTTGAAGTTAAATATGGTGCAGCATTAAAAATCAAAGCAGGAGAAAAGGTTCCCACCGTATTCCCTAATGCGGAAGCCGCAATAAAAAGCGTGAGGGGCTTTATGAAAAAAGTCGATAGTGAACTCGTACGAATGAAATTGGTAACGTCAAATGCCGAGCGACAGTGATATCAACACTATACCAAGAGAGCTCCAGCGAAGGATTATCTGATTATCCTCCAGTTAAAATAGTATTTCCTCGACTGACTGTATTCAGCCGGAAACCGGCAATAAACTGATCGACATAAAATATGTTAGGTTCAAGTCGATCAGATATGGTCCGCAGGTGTCGATTACACTACCTAACTAAGCTTCCCAATAGATGCGAACGATGAAAGTAGACCTATTTAAAGACCCGAGTAGCAATAAGAAAAAATTGCATCCTCAATATATAGAGCTAAGAAATAGCCCGGGCTTTAAACCCGCTCGAACCATTTTGAGGTCCATTCAAAAGACTTTTGTCGACCCGGACGGAAATTTTTCCGAGCAATTTCAGACCACGGGCTTTGATCAAAGGACATTTGAATTATTTTTAAATGAGCTATTTAAATCGCAAAACATTACAGTTGATAGAAGCTATGATCGCCCCGATTTTCTTTTGAGTAGAGGCGAACTAACAATTGCATTAGAAGCGGTAACAGCAAACCCCTCAAATAACAGCGGAATTATTCCGTACTCCATATATCCTGACCTTGCCAGCACAGATAGTGAGTTAAGTGATCTTTATCGCCATGAAATTCCTATACGTCTTGGTAGTCCTTTGTTCTCAAAACTCAAAAAAGAATATTGGACACTACCGCAAGTTCAAGGAAAGCCCTTAGCCATTGCTATTCAAGATTTCAGTCGCCCAGGGTCATTAACTTCTTCATCATCTGCTCTTTCTCAATATCTTTACGGCGTTGAGTATGACGCGCTACGGGACAAATTCGGAAATTTAGTTATTCACCATAATTCTATTCAAGAACATACAAAAGGACAAAAAACAATTCCATCTGGCTTCTTTGATTCACCCGGTGCAGAGAATATATCTGGGGTGCTATTTTGCAATACCGGAACCATTGCCACCTTTAACCGTATTAGTCACGCAGGCAAGGGAAAGGATCCGAATTTAAGAATCTTTCGATATGGAACATGCTATCGGCATGACCCAAACGCCGTCCTTCCCGCTCCCTTTATGTACGAAGTTGGGAGCTATCAAGCTAAAAAAGAGACATGGAACCAAGGGACTGTATTTTTTCATAATCCTAAAGCGCTAAATCCTATCCCGATTGGGTGGATCGGTGCTTCAGCTGATATGTATGTCAAAGACGGTGAACACATAACCACATTTCATGACGACTTTCACCCATATATGTCCTTCACGGAAATATTTAATGACAGCGATAACAAAGCAAAAATTGATGAGCATTTAATTGGGATTTGGAAAAAACTTGCTCAGATTTTCCCCTTGGACTAAATCTATAAACAGGTGGGGACGAAGCCCTACTGCTAGTTTCGGATCCATTGAATGTGTTTGCAAATGGTGGAGTTCCTCCTTGAAGATCACCTGATCTCAATAAAAGAGCGGCAGATTTTTTCTTGTTCTGGAAAATAACTCCACACATTTCTTTTCACAGCTTTTTGACGCATTCTGATATTAGGTGATTAAGAGGTGAGCCTTTTGAGAAATAACTCAATGCATAATTCCGCTCTGCTTTATTTAACGTACGTGTTCCCATGGCAGCGGCCCAAGAAATCCAGTCAGATGCACCCGTCTTGAGGATCTCATCCCTAATCTCTTTGAGCCCAAATGATTGGTCCGGAATTTCAAGAATCTTAGCGCGCGCTATTTTATGATTTGACGTTTTGTCATATAGCTTTAGTATTAGTTCTCCGAATCGTGAAGTCTTTTAAGCGGAAGGGGGACGGATTTATTTCTAGGATAATAAATCTGTCCCCTTTTCGCCGTCCCCTTTTCGCCTTAATAAGGACGTTCCGGACTCGATCGGGCGACAACCCGCATCGACTGAGTAGGCTGGGGAGTGCGCCACGGCGCAATAGGTTCATGCTCCGCCTCAGTCGTCTGGATTCCTCGCTTGGACCCGCTCATACTGGCGTCCCGAAAAAAGCGTAGGCGAGGTCAATGAAAACAGTTCTAAGGATGGCACTGATAGTAATGCTGGTCGCGGCGATCTTTACGGCGCTCGGCTTCGCCGAAAATAACTACATGCTGAGTTTTGGCCTGTTTCTGGCCGTGCTCTCAGGCTTAGTCACCATCGCCTTAGCTGCCACGGCGAAGATTCAAGCTGTACGCGCGATCTTTGTGCCCACACCCGCGGTCGTTGAGAACAAGTCGTTCTCCTTCAGCAACACCACGGCAATACAGAATTACCCTAGCGAGGAGCACCGTGAATTGGCTTCGCTACGCCAGGACCTAAGAACGCTCCAAGATAAGCATGATAGCGCCGCATTTGAGCTTGCCACGCTGAAAACGCATATGCGCCTATGCTTCGATAACATTCGCTACCATGAGGAAATTACACTTCCCTACGCACTGGCAGGTCAGGTCGGGACAATGATCGTTGCAACAATGCTGACGCTAGTCGGAACCTCGTTGTGTGCGTTCCCCGATTGCGCATACATGCTAGCGAAGGCCGTTAATTCACTATTCTTTACGGGCTGGCAGCACGTCGGTCATTGACTTGCAGGCTGAACGCCTCACTACAGCGTTCTGACTCACTCTGGAGATGCCGGCCTGTGACACAGTACGGCACCAATTCGGGGATACGGACCCAGTGAAACGCTAGGTCAACTACTGGCCGAAAGTCGTTAGACGTGACCGGCTGAAACTGGGCAATTGCCGCCTGTCGCGAGAGGCAGCAACCGGTCAGAAGCGGTTACTCGAAGTTGTCTGTGAGCCTAGAGGCGACTCAGAGTGCGAGGGCCTATTGATCACGGTAAAGCGATATCCATTGACGAGCGACATGTGCGGTTAATACCTCAGCCCATGGCTGCCTCAGAGTTCACGGCGTGCTCGCGGTAAAGCGTCTGAATGAGGTAAGCGTCCGGCGAACTCACCTTCCGAACTCCAGCATTAAGGGCGATGGTGTCCGCGTATTTTTAAGCGGACGCGATCACCCTTATCGCCAGGATCTCCATGCGCCAACGAAGCTCTTATCCGAAACCATTCAAAGCTCAAGTCGTTCGAGAATGCCTGCAACCTGGCGCAACCGTGTCCAGTGTCGCCATCAGCCACGGCATCAATGCCAACGTTATCCGCAAATGGATGCCGCTCTATCGAGATCAGCCCGCAGCGGCTTCACTACCGGCATTCGTCCCGCTAAAAGCCGCACCTAAACGGCCAGCCGAAGCACCAGTGATCATCGAGTTGCCCATGGCCGGGCAAGTGATCACGGTGAAATGGCCAACCTCAGATCCTGAAGGCTGCGCGCAGTTTATTCGGGCTGTCACTCGATGATCCGCATCGATGCCATCTGGCTGGCCACCGAGCCGATGGACATGCGCGCCGGTACCGAAACCGCATTAGCCCGAGTGATCGCGGTGTTCGGTGCGGCGAAGCCGCACTGCGCTTATCTGTTCGCCAATCGCCGGGCTAACCGGATGAAAGTGCTGGTGCACGATGGCGTCGGCGTCTGGCTTGCAGCGCGTCGACTGAACCAAGGCAAGTTCCACTGGCCCGGCATTCGCCATGGCTGCGAGGTCGAACTCGACAGCGAGCAACTCCAGGCGTTGGTACTGGGCCTGCCGTGGCAGCGCGTTGGCGCCGGCGGTGTGATTAGCATGCTGTAAACGCCGGCCATTTGGCCGGTCTACTTGTCGTCGTCCCGCGTCTGCTCTGGCACAATCGGCGGCATGACTTTCTCGCCCAACCTCGACCAGATGACCCCGGAACAGCTTCGTGCCTTGGCGGCACAGGCGTTGCAGTTGCAATCCCAGGTTGAGGCGATGAGCAAGAAAATCCAGAACGATGAAACCATCATCGACCATCTGACTTACGAGATCGCCCTGCTCAAACGCCACAAGTTTGCAAGGCACAGTGAGCAAATCAGCCCGGCGCAAGGCAGCTTGCTAGATGACCTGCTCGATGCCGACCTTGAAGCTATCGAGGCCGAGCTGAAGCAGCTCCTTCCGGTTCCGCCACTAGCCGAGCCACGGCAATCTCCGAAACGTTCGCCATTGCCGCCGCAGTTCCCGCGCACCGTGATTCGCCACGAGCCTGAAAATACCCAGTGCGCCTGCGGCTGCCAACTTCAACGCATCGGCGAAGACGTCAGCGAGAAGCTGGATTACACGCCGGGCGTGTTTACCGTCGAGCAACATGTCCGGGGAAAATGGGCCTGCCGTCAGTGCGAAACTCTGATCCAGGCGCCGGTACCGGCCCAGGTTATCGACAAAGGTATTCCGACCGCAGGCTTGCTGGCCCACGTGATGGTGGCCAAGTTTGCCGATCATTTGCCGCTGTACCGGCAGGAGAAGATTTTTGGCCGCGCCGGGCTGTCAATTGCCCGCTCGACCCTGGCGCAGTGGGTCGGACAAACCGGCGTGCGGCTTCAGCCACTGGTCGATGCGCTGCGTGAAGCCGTGCTTAACAAGGACGTGATCCACGCAGATGAAACACCCGTGCAAATGCTTGCGCCAGGCGAGAAGAAAACCCACCGGGCCTATGTCTGGGCCTACAGCACGACCCCGTTTTCGGCGCTCAAATCGGTGGTTTACGAATTCAGCCCAAGCCGTGCTGGCGAACATGCGCGCAACTTCCTGGGCGACTGGAACGGCAAGCTGGTCTGCGACGACTTCGCTGGCTACAAAGCCGGGTTTGAACAAGGCATCACTGAAATCGGCTGCATGGCTCACGCCCGTCGCAAGTTTTTCGATCTGCACGTGGCGAACAAAAGTCAGCTGGCCGAACAAGCACTGCACTCGATCAGCGGCTTGTATGAGGTTGAACGCCAGGCGCGGGACATGAGCGATGAAGATCGGTGGCGAATACGTCAGGAGTTGGCGGTTCCGATCAGCAAAACACTGCATGATTGGATGCTGGCCCAGCGCGATCTGGTACCCAACGGATCGGCCACGGCCAAAGCCCTCGATTACAGCCTGAAACGCTGGGTAGCGCTGACGCGCTACCTGGACGATGGGGCTGTGCCCATCGACAACAACCAGGTCGAGAACCAGATACGGCCATGGGCACTCGGGCGCTCGAACTGGTTATTTGCTGGATCGCTGCGCAGCGGTAAGCGGGCTGCGGCCATCATGAGTTTGATCCAATCGGCGCGCATGAACGGGCATGATCCGTATGCCTATCTCAAGGATGTGCTGAAGCGACTGCCGACGCAGCGGGCCCGTGAGATCGCACAATTGCTGCCGCATCAGTGGGTTCCGTCCTGACTACCCCAAGAAAAGCTGTAAGCGCACTTAGGCTTCAGTGAGTTTTTTCCGAAGAAAGCTCAAAGCATCCTTGAAAACCTGATGCCAATTCTCAGAGGGCTCGCTCACGAGCGGATGCCAAAAGAATCTGAATTCATGGCCTCCATCATCTTCTGCAAAATGCATCCAAGTATCTGGAAGGTCTTGGGCAACATGACATTCATGAAATGCCCATGTGTATCCAGTTACGATGCATCGCCGCTGCCCCAGATGTCGCCCAACTGTCGACTGAATCCCTGCTTCTTCTTTCAGCTCTCGAACCGCAGCCAGGTCGCTTGACTCACCTGGCTCGACACTGCCTTTGACCAGCTGAAAGCCTGCTAATGGATGCTCGAACGCTAAGATTTCCAGCGTTTCTCTGCCTCGCAGAACTACAGGACAAGATTTATCTGCTTCCATGCCGTCAAACCTACTCCGATCCTTACGCGTGAGTCAGGAAGAATAAGCGAAGCAAGCTGCCATCGAAACCGGAGAGGACGAAAGATTCACAAGGTGTGTTTGCCGTCCGCTTACTGAATGAGGTGGTGGAAGTTCTCTTGACCGATCTTCCGAGCGAGAATCGCTTATGCTGCCTCGAAAACTGCTCCAGTGTGGATCGCCTCATCTTCAAAAAGATCAAGCTGACGTATGTGAGCCTCTGCCTGCTCAGGATCAACCGTGAAAAGTACTACAGCCAAGTCTTTAAGCGCCCTTGTGCAGCTCACATAAAAAAGACGGCGCGTTCTATCCACTGTTGTTTCTTCACCCGCATCTATATGTTTTTTGTCGTTATCTGATAGTTCTTTAAGGCCTAAGTATTTTTCATAGGAGAATTGGAAGTGGCTACTTTCAGCGTCATCTAAGACCACAAGTACCCTGTCGAACTCAGCACCTTTTATGCCTTGCTGAGTCCAAAAAGGTGAGCGTTCCGAGATGTAGGTATGGTAAGGCAAAAGCTGGCTTGCGGGACACGCTAGAAAAGCATCCATGGAAACCATTTCCTTTTCGGACTCATCGTCTTCTTGAACGTCGTCGTCATCGTCCTCTCCTACTTCGGGCTCGGGCTGAACAGGCACAACTGCACTTGGGTCCAAATACGATACCAACCTAGGGTCGAGGATCAGTAGCTCAGAGGCATGTACTTGTTTCAAAAGGTCGCCGATCGTTGCACCCGAATTCCCTGCTATGCCTGCTGCGATCGAAGCAACAAGTTCACCGAGTATTTTAAGGCGCTTCTCCACACTCACCTCGAAAAGGGACTCTTTATCAAGAAGAAGTGAATAGTCTCGGATCAATCGCATTACCTCAAGCTGTCGACCATTGGTATGAGCGATAGCGATCGGGATCAAAAACTTTACACACGGCGAAATAGGCCATGCAGATCCGTCTAAAAAGCCATCTTTGAACGCTGAGGGAGCTTTGGAGTTGAGCGCAGCGTAGAGAGTTCCAAATCCTAAGCGCCTTGCAGCCATCTGATGAACAATGACGAGAAGCTTTACCCACGCTTGGTCGTCATCACTTGGTCGCCAATGATCATCACCGGTATGTGCCGCCATCCATTCGCGTACTCGAATCAAATTCGCGTCGCGTGTTTCGTCTGCAGGCAAAATGAAAAGGTGCGCCGAACCTTCAGGGGTTTGAACGATGCCCTCAGGACCTAGCCGGTTTCCAGGGATTTGAACGAGGTCATCACCGTCACGACGGATGGCATTCGCGAGATTCAGAACCTTAGTTGAGCACCGGAAATTTTCAGGTTTCGGAATGTCGGCCCAAGTAGGTTCTGCTTCAACCTGTCCAGTCCCCGTAGCGTAGATTCTTTGCATCGGATCGCCAAAGAATCCAAGACAAAATGTGACTCCGGGTTCGCGCTCGACGGTCTTCAGAGATTCCACAACCTCTGTGGTCGTGTCTTGGCTCTCGTCCACAAATACGAACGGAAACTGGCGCGCGAGAAGGGTTCGGAAGAGGGGGCGTTCGGCAATGAGATAGGGGACGAGTTTCAGAATGTCGTCATGTCCCAAAATACCCTTCGCGTAATTGCTACCTGTACCGTATCGGAATCCTTTGACTGCCGCGATCCGCCCCGACTGCCGATGGAGGCGTTCCAAATCTCGGGTGTCCTTATCCTTCGTGCGCTGTTGAACCCTAGGGCCATAGGTTGCCCGCTTTTCTTCAAGGGCCTCTATTTTTTCCACGATGCGCCCCGACACCCAGACGCGAATGTCGTTCTGAAAAGGCTTTGCCAACAGCCACATGAAGCTGTGGATCGTCGAGACGTGAACTAGGGGGTCACTGCCGACATCCCTCCAAATCTCTCCGGCCGCAATCTCGGTGTAGGTAATGCAGGCAACGCGCTGACGAGTTTTCTTCAGCTTATCGCCGTGCATTTGGATGACCGATGACAGGCCCTTAATTAGCGACGTGGTTTTTCCGGAACCAGCACCGGCCTTCATGATGAAGCTACGCGGTGGAACATTCCCAAGGCAGTTCCGCAGGTCGATGTCGGCCTGGGTGTCCGGCTTGTTCGCCCGGCTACTCATGCTCGCCTCCTATCGCACCATCTTCTTCGGCGATGAGAATGGCGTCAGGCAGCACGGCCTCGAGTTCGATCCGTATTTCGTCTTTCAGCCAGACAAGCCCATCACGGATGTAAGTCGGCACATCCCACGCTTTCTCGTCTTCAGTGAGAACGGCGAGCGCGAACTTCGTTTTATCGAAACTCTTCCGCGAAACCTTCTGATGGAGGCCTTTGGCAAGAGCAGCAGGACCAGCGGCTTCGCCCTTCACAATCAGACCTAAAGGCTTCCTCGCTATGGACTGGGACCAGTCCGGGTTTTCGAGGCCGAAGTCTTCTTCTAGCGTACGCCCGCAGAGGGTTTCGGTGGCCCCGTTCCAAGTGATAGCCCGTTCAGTCTGATAGGCCACGCGAACCTTCGCATCGTCTTCGAGCACGTGAGTTTTGTCCGCTTCCGATGCGTTACGCAAGTCTTCGATTGTGAGCTTCCCCGGAAGCCATTTAATGAGTGTTTGATTCGAAGTTGCAGCGTCCGGTTCACTGGGCAAACAAGCTCTCCCATATTTCTTCTTAGTCGCTGGGACTATAGGCTCTTGGACTGGATCTTGCGCATTGTCCAGAGCCTGCCCTGCTGCATCGTCTTCCGCGTCTGCTGGAACCTCAAACTCTTCGACTTCCTCGTCATCCACGGCATCGTCAGCCGCCTGTGCTACGAGGGCAACACTATCAATATCGGTGATGATCAGAGTTGTCAGACCGAGAAACTCGATGAGCGACTGGAAGCGGTGCCCAAAGGCACCGCCCACCTCCAAGATGCATAGACAAGCTGAGCGGAGAGTTTTTGCGCTCTTCCGGATCATGACAGGAAGGAGCAATCTCTCAACATTGCCTTCAACCAGAATTGCTGCATCTGAGAAAAATAGATCACAGTGTGTCAGTTTAAGATATCGTTCTAGAAAATCACGATCATCCGGCTGGGTTTGGTAAAACGCCGATAGATTAAGTACTTCCGTCAACTGTTCCTTGCCAACTTTCTTGCGTCGGAAGTAGCGGATCGGCTTGAAGCCTCGCTCGTAAAGGATGTGCGGGGAGTGGGTCGTGATGACCATTTGACTGCCAAAAATGCTTCCGTCATCGCCCTCTATATTCAGAAGTTCAAGAATATTGCGTATGAATACCTGTTGGAGTTGGGCGTGTAGATGGGCCTCTGGTTCCTCCACAAAAAGTAGGTGCAATGGAGGGCGACTGTCCATTGTCGCCCACCTAGCTTGGGAGTCGAGAATCTCCACAACCATGTAGATCAAATTCTTGAACCCAAGCCCGTTATAGCTATCAGGAAGGGTGGCCGTGTCTTCGCCATCTCCTATCTGGTAGTGAACCCGTGCGTCCTGGCTCATGACGTGCGCGGGGTCTAGCGCTGACATTATCTTCAGTCGCGGGTTATTGACGCCCGGATAGCCAAGCTTGGCGAGCCGATCAAGCGTCGGCTTGAAAACTCCATCCAAGTGAATGTTGAGCGCTTGCTCAGAGTCGAACAGCGCTTTTAAGGCTATGTGATCGTCCTGCCTCTGATTAAGGTTGCGCTTGTAAAAACGGCTCAGACGTTTTGACAGGTCTTCTGATCTTGCGCCAGCTTCCGGATTAGGATCAGCAAGGTGTCGTTGAGCACCCAGATTGTCGATATGAATAAGAGACTTTAGAATCGTTCCGCCGCCTGGCTCTCCACCTAGTTCATCTGGAACATAATCGCCGACCTCGCGGAAGCTCTCATCAAATTGCGAGCGATCCAAGATGAAGTAGCGCAGCTCGTATTCGCTCTTGAGCTCACGCTGGAGATAATCCGTCATAGAACGCGGCCAAGGAATATATTGCGACTCGGGCGGCAGTTCCGCTGTCTGCGCAGCACCTTTGGCCTTAGCTTCTTGGAAGTTTTGAATGAGGTTGATGGGGCTTCTAGCAGTCAGGGAAACTCGTATACCAACTTTGGTTCCTTCCCACGCAGTACTAGGGAGCAAGGGAATCACTAGATAGAGGTCTGGCGCTGCAACCTCGAACCAAAGATCAAGATCTATACTTGGAAGCGAGAACCCCCGAGGTAGTGCGCCGGCTAAGTCGATATTTCCAGCTTCATCGAAACTCTTCCAGCATGAGGAGCTGAAATCATAGAGGCTGAAACGGTCCCTACCACCCGTCACGAATGCATGGATTGCCTGAGTTGCCGACGTTTTGCCGCTGTTATTCGATCCTACGAATATTGAAATATCGTCAGCCAGCTCAATATGAGCATCCTTTAAACGTCGAAAATTTCTGAGACGATACGAGTGAAGATGCACGAAAATCCTCCGCTGATTTTTGAAATCTATAGCAAGCTGTATCTCCGAAATACATCAAGCCAGTGGCCGTTTTCCATTAGGGCGTGCAGGTTTTGCATCGTCCCAGTTTAGTAGACGATTTGAGTGTCTGCTTTTGGCCGAAAGCAGTCGTCGCCCTCGTCATCGCAGAGGGCTTTGTGCCGCGGCTGAATCCACCGAAGCCATCAAGCACCAAATCGCCGAGTCGTTGTATGTGGCTTACAACGACTCGGCGAGTCATCGGTCTAATGAGTTGAAGAGCTGATCATCAGCCAGGGCAGGGCGCTTCGCGGTCAAGGAGTCTGGCGGTGAGGAGTACGCCCAGTTCGCTCAGTTGGTGGATGGCTAGGGCGATGTCGCGGTGTTTGCCGTTGAGGTCTTCGGACAGGTCGAACAGCAGGGTGCTGACGCTGGTGAAGGTTTCGTAGCTGTTGGTGATGAGGGTTTCGTTGCTGGCGTTGGGGGCGACGGTGAAGAGCGTTGTTGAATCTGCTTTTGACATGAGTAGACATCCTGAGTGATGCCACCACCTTTCCGCTACTAAACAGTGGGTGGCAGCTGTACGCAGGTTAGTAGACCGGTGGATATCTAAAGCCGGCGCGCCCGAAGACGCCCTACGCACAGCCACCATCGAGCACAGACGCACTGTCTGATTGGTGACGCTCATGCACTTATAGATACCCAAATTCAGGCTACTAAACCCGATCACTGAACAATTCAGCGACCGAGCCACCTTAGAGACGGCCACCTCAGCGCACAAGCCGGCGGATTCTGACGCAGGCGTAGGCAATGGAGCAAGGTGCAGCAGGGGAATCGGATTTTGCCTTCAGGCGCTGCGTTATCGTTTGGGGTTTTCGCGAGCAAGCTCGCTCCTACAGGCGTGTTCGTCACCTCAAACGAAATTGTTAGCATTGAACGAGTTTCATATTGGAGGCAGGGATGGATGAAACGATATGAGGTTCAACGGATCACCCACCTTCCGCGCCAGATACTGGCGCTGGAAAAGGAAGCCGTTGGCGAGGGTTTCAGGTTCCTCACTCGTCTGATTAACGAATGGCACTCCGGGGCAAACCGCTTTGATGCACCCGGCGAGTGTCTGATGGCGGCCTATTTGAATCAGCAATTGATAGGCATCGGCGGTCTTTCAGTTGATCCCTATGCTGACAATAATGTGGCCAGACTGCGACGGGTGTACATCGCACCTTCGTCAAGGGGGCAACGCGTCGGACAGATGCTGGTAAAGGCACTTGTTGAACGCGCCGCTCTCAGGTTTCAGGTCGTGCGTCTTTTCACGGATACGGTTGAAGGAAGCGCCTTTTATGAGCGCTGTGGCTTCAAGCGGACAGATGAGGCTCAGGCGACTCATATCATGCGGCTTGGCGGTTTTTGAGGCGATGGCTGCAATGGCAATGGCTCACTGCGTTGGGCGTGGCCGATAGCTTGTAAGTGACGGGATTGGGAGAGCAACCCCACAGCACTGCAGCATCACCGCAGCACTGTGGGGTTGCTATGACAACGCCTACACCGACCCGAAACGTACCTCCACTGACAGACTGCCCTGGTTATCGCCCAGGCCAGCCCCGTAACGCCCGGCCAGGTCGTCATTGATGCACAACTGCAACTCCCCCTGCTGGCCACGCGGCAATTGCGCCTGGTTGCCCACCAGGAACGGCGCGCCGCTGGTGCCGATACGCCCGATCAATGCGCCTTCCGCTTGACCGGGCAAGGTATAGCCGGGCTTGGCGGTCAGGCCTGGGTGGCCCGCCGCACCAACCATGCCGGTGCCCGGGTTGGCCGTCCACTGCCCACCGGTGCACACCGCCAGTTGCCAGCTCTGTCCGTTGATCTGCACGCCGGTGCCCTGCCAGGGGGCTCTGGCCTGCACCTGCACGGTACGCTTGAGCAGGTCGCTGGCGACCACGTCGGCGGCCTGGAAGGTCAGCGCGGTGATGGTCAAGGTCGGGTTGGCGGTGCCGGTGGAGGGGAACACGCCGTCGCCGACCAGGAACAGGTTGGGGTGGTCCCAACTGCGCTGGTCCTTGTCCACCACCGAATATCTGCGGTCCGAGCCCATGCGGTAGGTACCCATCAGGTGGCCAGCGCCGTAGAAGGCGTAGTTCTGACCGTCGTACTCGAACACGGTTTGCGAGCCGGGCTTGAGCTTGGGCTTCAGGTCGGTCAGCTCGGTGGCGCCCATCAGTTTGGTGATGATATGCGTGGCGGCCAGGCGCGCCTGCTTGAAGCCCTCCTTGGTGTAGTCGGACAGTTCGTAGGCGATCTCTGGCCGAGGCAGGCCCAAGCCGTCGGTGAAATGCTTGCTACTCTCCACCCGGCACTGCGCATGCTCAGGGTCTTCCTCCACCTGCTCGATCAAGAAGGCCAGACGGAACTGACGGGTCAGCACGCTGTTGAGCTGCCGCACCAGCGCCACGCCGGACAACGCCTTTTTCTCGGGGTTGGCGCCGCCATTGTTGTCGGCGTCGATGAAATCGCAGACCGTGGCGTACGGATCATTCGCCGACCAATTCCAGCCCTCGTTGCCGATCTCGATACGCCACGCGGCACGCTCGCTGCGGAACGGGCCATCGCGCATGTCTTCGATCCCCGAGGTGGACAGTGGCCCACGGAACGGGAACAACGGCTTGCCTTCAGGCATCAGGCCCCAGGCCAGGTACACCGGGTGGTCGGCCAACGACTTGCCGACCTGGCCGCTGCTGTTGGCGACCCCTTTTAGGCTGTGCGGGCCGATGGAGTTGAGCAGCAGCTTGGGCGTTTCGATCGCGTGGGCGGCGATCACGTAGCGCTTGCCCTGGGCCGTGCCGTTCTGTTGCGTGCCGTTGTTCTGGTACTGGATGAAATCGATACCCGTGACCCCATTGGCATCGACCTGCACCTTGCTCGCCACACACTGGTAAAGAATACGCACGTTGCCGGTATCCAGCGCCTTGGCCATGGTCACGGTGGCGTCGTATTTGGCCTGGATCGGGCAGATCGGCGTGCAGCTGGTGTTGCCGGCGCATACCCGGCGGCCGTTGTCGTTCTGCGAGTTACGCCCGGCTGGCGTTTGCCGCACGTTGAGGGTGAAGCCCTGGTACTGCGTGCCATTGATGGCCTTGCCCACGCCCTGGTCGACCAACGATGGAGGAATGCCGTGCATGCTGTATTGGTAGCCATGGGGGAAGGTCACGCCCAGGTAGCTCTGCGACGCCACATCGGCGGACACGCACATCTCTTCCTCGGCGCGGCAGTAGGCGGTTTGCAGGTCGTCGTAGCTGATCGGCCAGTCGACCCCGACCTTGTACTTGGTCTGCATACGAAAGTCGTTGGGCAACAGGCGCAGGGCCGTGCCCATCCAGTGCCACATGGTACCGCCGCCCACCCGCTCGTAGGTGCTGGCGAACAGTCGCGGCCCGTTCTGTACCAGGTAGCTCTTCTGCACCTTGTCCTTGTCGTCGCTGCCGGCGGTGATCAAATCCTGGATGGTCGCTCGCGGGGCGAACTGTTTGGCCGGGGTCTGCTCGGTCTGCTCCGGTGGGTAGGGCGACTCGGGCGCCTTGAGCACGGCGGTGTAGAAACGCTCCAGATACTCGCTGCGGTTAGGCGGTATCGCCGGGCCCGACTCGAGCACCAGCACTTTCAAGCCGGCCAGGCCCAGCTGGTAGGCCATGACGCTGCCGGCCATGCCGGCGCCCACGACGATCACGTCGGCGGTTTCGATGTTCTGGGTGTTTAGAGTGCTCATGGCTGCTGCCCTTCCTTGGCGTCGACACCGGTGAATTGCTTGAGGGTCGGTGGCTGCTCGGCCCAGTAGCCGAAGTGGTACTCGCTGTAGCCCATGGGGTGGGATTGGGCGATTTTCCACGCCCAGCTTTCCTTGTAAGCCTGGTCGGAGACTACGCGGATGTCATGCTCTTTGGCGGTGCCCTGGTCATAAGGCTGGTACCAGCTGCCAAGCAGCCACAGCTTCATGATCGAGCGGGCGCCTTTGGCGATCTGCGGGTCCGAACTGCCGAGTATGGCGCTGGCGATCTGCTCATGGGGTTGGCCTTTGATAGGGACGTACAGGTTCAGCAGTTTGCTGAACGCTTCGGTGCCCATGCCTTGCTGGGCGGTGTCGAAGAACACCGGAGGCAGGTTGATCGGGTCGACGGCAGGCGCCAGCAGCTTGGCTGACAGGCCAGTGAGCTCGGCAGACAGGTCGATGAAGTCTTGCAGGTTCGGGTCGTTCATGGCATCACTCCTTGGCACCGGTGGATTGGGCACGTTCAAGCAGAAAGGTGAAATCGGCGAAGCTGGTGCGCGGTGACTGGGTCACCCGGGTGGTCGCGTTGTTGTGGCATTCCATGCAACTGGATGAAGCCTGCGGCGTAGTGCCCTGGTTGTAGGTTTCCAGCGTGGCGTTGGCCAGGAAGTTCGGCGCAGGCGTGCCCAGCGGGTTGGTTGGCGACGGCACCTGGCAGTCATCGGCGGGGGCGGTTGGCCATTGGGTGCTGATCAGTTGGTAGTTGGCCCACACCGTACCCTTGAGCGCGCCTTGCCATTGCGCGTTGAGCTGGTGGGTTGCGGCGGTGAGCGGAATTTCCCGCACGATCTGCGAGGGTGTGGCTTTCTTCGACGGGTCCCACGGCTGCGCGGGCGGCTCGTTCACCGGGCGGTCGCTGGCCTGGGCGTTGTAGAACAGGTAGGGGCCCTTGCGCTCGTTCATGGGGGTGGTCTTTTCCGGTACGTTGCGCACGTGCTCGAAGCTTGACCACACCCACTGCGGCGCATCTTTGGTCTTGTGCACGATGTGCAGGCCGACCAGCCCGACCTTCTGCACGTTGCACGATTCGGGGATCACCGCGCCCTTGTTCGTGTCGGCGTTGCCGGGGGTATAGACCAGGGCATTGATGGCATGGAATTCCTGTGGGTTGTCGTTGCCGCCGAGCACCTTCCAGGCCGATTTGACCATGATCGCGCCGACATGCTTGTCTTGCTGCGAGCCGCAGGAGAAGGCGATGCGGTTGTCGGCCTTGGTGAAGAAAGCCTGTTGGCCTTCCTTGCTGTAGAGACCCTTATTAACGATGTCGTCGAACATCGGCTGGTTGACCATGATCGCGTTGCGCGTGTAAGTGCCGTTCTGGTCCACCAGTGGGCCGGTCTTGAACGGCTGGATGGTCTCGTCGAGCACACCAGCAACCTTACCCATCTGCTGCAGCACGGGCAGGTCACCCTTGCCTTGGCAGGCCGGGGGTAGCGGCGCCTTCTGGTTCCAGGCGACAGGCTTCTGGCCTTGGGGCAGGAAAATCTCGTAGCTCTCCTTCCACGACTCCCACACCGTCTGCCCCGGCGCACCGATCTGCGCCGAGGTATTGGCGCTGCCGTCGGCGTTGGCGGGCCAGTTCAGCGCGACGAAGGTCTGCCACGACAGCACGTCGAAATCGTGTTGCAGATTGTCCAGGGTGAAGGGGGCATTGGCGGTGACGTCGAAGGGAATCGCAGGTGACAGCGGCGGCGGGCTGGCCGCATCGGCCATGGCGAGCACGCTGGTGAAGCTCGCACCCAGGCACGCCAACCGTTTCAAGGTTATTTTCATTATCGTCTCCTCAGCAGATAAAGCGTCGGGACGACGAGTCGTACTGGCCCTTCATGGACCGATAGTTCAGCGTTATCCCTTACGCTAGGCTGAAGGCTAGCCGTTGCGCTTGAACCTCCAGAAATATCCGACTAAAGGTATGGATAAGCAGGATCGCGCATAAAGTGCGGGCCTTACTCTGAATATCTCCCCACCTGTTTTTTCCAAGGCAAGTACTCCACAAAAACGACGCGGTGGGCTACTCCATCTTCCTTTACACGAAACCCTGACATTTGTTGCAGATCGAGTTGCAAGCATTCAGTTGCAAGTGCCTTTTGTAACGCCGGATCCGGGTGGAAATGTTCAGGGCGCAGATAGTTTTTTTTCAACGTCACATCGCAACGTGCGACTTGGCCCTTTGCGTTGGCAGTGAATTCAAAGCGTGCTTGGCCGAACGCATTTATTGATTGCTTGGCCACCACGTTGTCCCAGAAAAAACGGCTTTCAACAGCAGCCCTCTGGTGTCTGCGTTCGTAATCAGAAATGGGTGAGGTATTACCAGAAGCTATCAAAGGCACGGTGACCTCAAAGGTGCCATCAACTGGATTCTGAAGTCCTTCCGGAACGCTCTCCCAGATACTGCTCCAGCACACATCCGTGACGACATTCGTAAAGCCTGGTGGACTTCCAGCGTCCATTGGCTGCGCCTCGCAGCGCAATACGTCGCCCTGTCGATCAAGCTTCATACGTAGCTTCACGCTGCCTCGCAGTCCCTCGCCATTCGCCCAGAACACATTTTGAGCCAAGGTAGTGCCTAAAACCCTGCCGTAACGCCTCTCTTCTATGCGCTTGATTTCTTCTGAGGTGAGATAAGTTGGAGCGGACTTACCACCGCTATCAACCCAGGCATTCACTCGCTGCTCGGGTGTCAACCGATGGCAACTAGAGAGGGGCACTGAACCTGCCAATAACAGCAGCATGGAGATGAGCCGACAATCGGCCCGTGATTTCATTTTAATGATGGACACTCTTGCCTTCCTTGAAACGACACAAATCGATATTTTGCCTTGAGTGCTAATGAGCGTCTTGTGCTGGTCGAGACTGTGTAAAGCGCTCTGTATCGTTTGCTGCCTACCGTAACTAACTGAATTGAGACTGAAAGCAACTTCAGCGTAACCGTCCCACTCCAGTCAGTCGACCGATAGCTGCTGGTCGATGACGCTCGTGCACATGGTGTGGACAAACCCTCAGGCTACTAAACCCGATCACTGAACAATTCAGCGCCCGAGCCACCTTAGGGGCGGCCACCCCAGGGCACATGCCGGCACAATGGCGCAAGGCGCGGAAGGGGAATCGGATTTTGCCTTCAAGCGCTGCGTTATCGTTTGGGTTTTTCGCGAGCAAGCTCGCTCCTACAGGAGTGGGTTGTTATCAAGGTGCGGGTAGCTGGACAATAGAGGCCGACGAGCCAGCAACGAAGCAACAGATGTGCGAACGTTTGGTTCGCTCGCTGGGTTCTACGAACTGCAAGATTACTGATCGGAAAAAAACCAATGCTAGGGAAAGTCAGCAGTAAACATCTTGTCTGGGCCGCGGTCGCACTTTGCGCGACCCTTTTGTCCGGCTGCGCTACGTCACGCTACGACGGCAAGCACGCACCGGACCCGAGTAAGGCGATCATCGTCGGTTCGATTGGTGAGAGCTATCTGACGCAGCCCCATGGGCTGGTGGTTGAAATCGACCAACAGGGAGCACCCGGCACCGCATTACGGCTGACGACGTTGGGCAATGAAGATGATCAGCCGTCACTCCATTTGCTGGGCCATTACTTCATGTATGAAGTGCCGCCTGGTGAGTATGAGTACACGCAGTGGCATTACGTGTATTACGCGGGTAAGTCGATGCCGCGGCCGGTGCCTGCGGTTTTCTCGGTGAAGGCCGGGGAAACTCTCTATATCGGTGATCTGCGCGTCGATGCCCTGCGCTTTTGCCTGTCCAACGTGAACAATGCCGATGACACGGTGCAGGCGCTCAAGCGCAAGTACCCGATGCTCAAGGACCGGAACATCGTGAATCTGACGCCGAAGAGTGGTTTTGCGCCTTGGCCGAGTTCTGATGCCACTGACTTCGGTAAAGGGCTGTGCACGATTTGAAGCTGGTACCGGTGACAGTCATCGACCCCGACGCCCATTGATCCACGTTCAAGGAATTCATACATGAAGCGCTCTACGCTACTCTGGGCCAGCCTGTTCGCAGGCATGGTCTCACTGACCGGTTGCATCAGCGGTCCGGACCTCAAAGGCCAACCGTTCTTCACGTCACCGGCTGAACCTCGTGCGGATGAGGCGACGGTTTACTTTTATCGCACGGCGGCGAGCATCGGTGGCGGGGTCGCCCCGACTATTCAGGTCGATGGCCGCACTATCGGCAGCTTGCCTTCCGGTAGTTTTTTCAAGGCCGGCATTCCCGCCGGCAAGCACAGCGTTGCCTCCACCTCGCCACCGATCATCAGCGGTATGGTTAACCAGCGTTTCGATATCACCGTCGAGAATGGCAAGGTGTATTACATCGCCGATCAACTCAGCACTTCTGACTACAAGGATGGGCAGACCTTGGGTGAAGTCGACGGCCGTCGTTTCAGCGGAACAATGTTTTACTCGCGCTACGCGCTTGTGCCTGCCGAGGAAGCGCTGCGTTCTATCAAGTGGTGCCAGGAGCTGCCGGCAACCGCACGGTAACCACGCGTCCAACATCATCCAAAGCCAACTTGCCGACAGAGAACAACCCCACACTACCGCGGCATTGTGGGGTTGTTAGCCGTCGCGCTTGAACCCCCCGAAAAAGCTAGGGGTAAGCAGGAACGCTCAGTGGGTGGACGGTTCGGGCGATGTCGAGAAGACAAAGGCGGGACCTTAATCAAGCGCCAGGTTGGCCCCCGGCGGCATCAGTAAGTGCGTGCCTCTTCTCGGCTGGATGGGGCAGCGTTGCGCTCGAATAACCTATGCGAAAACTCCAGCATCGCCAGCAACAATTGAACGGCACCCAGCACCAGCAGGAAAGGTGAAGCGCCACTGCTGACGGCCACTACCTGCACTACCACTACAATCACGCGTAGCAGAGCGCTGAGACGGGCATGTTCGCGGGTAGGGGCTCGCCAACGTACAACGCCCCACACGAGGTATGCCCAGGCGCCGATGTTGAGCAGGAACATGGCGGTGGGGTCGAGCGCCGAGAAGTGGCTGTCGAAGCCCAGTTGCAGATCAACCCATTGGATCAGTGCATAGGCCCAGACGGACACGATCGGCAAGGCGAAGGGAGCCATCGCGAGAATGTCGTATGCAGCGCCGACACGTACGATTTTTTCATGGGTGGATTGGGTCATTGCGGGTCTCCTCCTGGAGTGGCTGGGTCAACAAGTCGCGGATTTCCTGGAACTCACCCGATTTCAGTCCAAGATGATGGCGCTCGGCCAAGACCTGAACGATATGCGCAGCGCGGGATTCTGCGTCGACGATGTAGCCGGGCACTGCCGCCCGTTGGCGGAGTGCGACAAGATCACTGAAGCGTTCATCCGCCGCCATGATGGTCTTCGCCACCGCCGTCTGGACGTTGCAGAGCCCCAGCACGGCAAAGAATGTGTGTGGGTTTTCCAGGTGATAGATCTTTGCCAGAGCGTTCAACGCCGCCTTGGAAACCGAATATGAGAGCATCCCGGCACGTTGGCGCACGGCCGAAATCGATGATGAAAACACCACGGTGCTGGGAGGCTGCGTCGTACTCAACAGGATATCCAGGACCATTTTTACCGCGCCCAGGTTAAGTGCCAGGACGCTGTTGAACTCCTGCATCGAGGTTTGCGTGGCCAGTTGTGGAGGGCTGCCGAACCGACCCGCATTCAGGTAGACGGTGTCTACCGGAGCAGGGGAGCGCGACAGCAACGCCTGCAAGATTGCCGGGGCGCGGTCGATATCGGTCAAATCGCACCTGAGGAAGTGAAAGCGCTCCTGTGACGGGATGTTGGCCGCAGGATTGCGTGATACCGCGAGCACCTCGTCGCCCCTGGCCAAGTGATAACGCGCCAGAGCGTTGCCGATACCGGTGCTCACACCGGTGATCAATATGCTAGCCATGATTGCCCCTAGAATTTGCCGATGTGATAGCCGCCATCGGCACTGAGCACCGAGCCGGTGATGTAGCTGGATCTGCGGCTCAACAAAAACACGATCGCGTCGGCGATTTCCTCTGGGTGGGCAAAGCGTTTCATGGCGGTCACGTCACGCTTGCGCTGGGTGTTCTCCGGATGGGCCGCCAGCCGTTCCGCAGAGTTCATACCGCCCAGTGTCGGCCCGGGCGCTACGGCGTTGACGCGTACGGCAAAACCGGATTCGCTGTCGCAGGCATTCTCCATCGCGGCGACCTGCGTCAAGGCATTGAGCGCGGTCTTGCTGGCGACGTAGGCGGCCTGATTGGCCATAGGCATCACGCCCGCGCACGAAGACACATTGACGATCGCACCATCGGGGTACCGGCTGATCACTTCCAGTTCTCTTTGCAGGCAGTAAAAAGGGCCGTTCAGGTTGGTGTGGATGACCCTGTCCCAATCCTGCGGTGCGCTGGTCGCGATCGGCGCGTAGGGGGCGGTAATGCCTGCGTTGTTGATTGCAAAGTGCAACTGATCCACCTCGCCAGCCACCGTAGCGAATGCCTCGGCGACCGAGGTGTGCGACGCCACATCGCAAAAGATGAACTGCGCCGAAGCCCCCAGTATCTCTAGAGCGGCGTCGGCCTTTTGCTGGTTCCTGCTCATCAGGAACAGGCGTGCGCCCGCTTTGGCCAGTTGTTTTGCCACCGCCAGGCCGATGCCGCTGGCACCGCCGGTAATGACGATGTTCTTGTCTTGAAATTCCATGTTATTGATTCCCGTAGTGGATGTGAGCGGGACGCTTGTAGTGCTCATTCACGCAGCAATACACCCGGTCGAGTTGCGGGTTGCTCTTGTCCCGAAAGCAGTTACCGTCAAACCGGCATTGCTGAACCTTGTCTTCATGGCCGGCGAGCGACTTGCTGATCAGGTCGTTATCGGCGAAGAGGGCTCGGCTCATACCGATCAGGTCACAGTGACCCAGCCGCAGTTGATTTTCTGCTTCCTGCAGGGAGCCAATGAAACCGGCATAGCCGACCGGCAGCGAGGTGAATGACTTGATCAGGCGTACCCCTTCGACGAACTGTTGCTGAATCGTCGGATGGGCAGACAGCATGTAGCGGAAGGTTTCCTTGATGGTGATCGAGCACATGATTGCCGAGGTCCCGGCGTTTTCCAGGGCAGCCACCACATCCTGGAGCAGTTCCGGTTGCTGCCCGTTGGCGCCTACGCAATCATCAATGCCCAGGCGCACGGAAACATCCAGCTCTCCTGCGGTAACCCTGTGAATGCGGTCGATGACTTCCAACAGAAACCGCGCTCGCTTGAGCGGGCTGCCGCCGTAAGCGTCATGGCGATGGTTGGTCCAGGGCGATAGAAAACTGCTCAGCAGGTAGCCATTGGAGGCCTGAAGCTGGACCATCCTGGCGCCGGCCTGTCTGGCACGCAGAGCCGCTTGAGCAAACTGATCGCAAACGACGTCGATGTCCTCGACACTCATCTCCAATGCCTCGGCACCACGGCTGCCGGATAACGCACTGCGGCTCGGGCAAAGCAGCGGTTGGCCGCTGATCTGTGTGCCACCTTGGGCGCCGTAATGCTGAAGTTGCACCACCACTGGACAGTCCCGCTGGCGACCGTACTCCACCAGCGGCGCGAGCTTTTCCACGTTGGCATGGCTGTGCAGGCACAGGCCACGCGCATGCAGGCGCGTGGAGGGCGCTATGGAGGAGTTACCCAGCACCACCATGGCGCAGCCACCGTCGATCACATGGTGATAGAAACTGAGCATTTCCTCGGACAGAGAACCGTCCGAGGTGGCCAGGTCGATGCCCATCGGCGCGAAGTACACGCGGTTTTTCAGCGAAACGCCCTGACCGATCATCAGTGGGCGTTGTGATAACTCATAGCTCATGGGCGCAGGATCCTCATGCCACGATTTGCTCGGGGGCCAGAGGGTCAGTTGAAGAGCCAGCGTTCCATTGCATCTGCCCGGCAAAGAAGCAGTGGCACTTGATCGTTTCACGCAGTTCGCTGGCCTGGCTCTTGGACAGCTTGTCGAACACCAGCACGCGCTGGTCGGGTTCGCCGGTGGAGCAAGTCGAAGCAACGGGCAGGCTGAGGAAGCCGCCCCGTTCGATATACAGCGATACGGTCGTGACCGTGCTCCAATTGATGCCTTCGGCCTGGTGAGTCACCAGCACGCCCAGTACCGAGAGCAGGCTCAGCCTGGCTTGCAGCGCACTGTCGGCGTGATGCACGAGGATGTTCTTGGGCAAGCGATCGGAAGGGGTGAACCAGTGATCCTGAGGGTAGTTCAACGAACGCATGCGTTTGAACAGCGGTAATTTGATCACTGCGCCTTGCAGCCAGAGACGCGATACCAGCCGGCCGTTCTGATAGAAGTTTGCGCACTTGTCGATGGACTTGGGTTGCGATCGCTTCAGGCCGTGGGTCTGTTGCACCACGACTTCGACCTCGTAAGCCGATTCGGTGTAGGCGTTGAAGGAAATGCGCAAGTCTTCGATGGAAATGGAAACCGCACCGCGCTGATGGCCCAAGTAGTTGTAGACGTAGTGGTACATGGCTTGCCTGGCCACTTCGATCAACATCAGGCCCGGTACATGTTCGTGCTGTTTGTTGTAGAAGTAGTAATTCTTGGTGTCGTTGATCAACAGGTAAGAGCCCTGCCTGGCCTTGTCCCACTGCGCGAGCGACTCAAGGCATTCGATCATGCGCATTACCTGGTCGGGCGGTATGTGGGCATCACCGCCTTGAAAATGCTGGGCCAGGTAGCGTTGGGCCTGGTGGGGGATGAATTCAGCCGTGAGGATGAAGTGGTCGTCGCACTCGGTATAAAAGTCAGCCAGGCGGATCTCGAAGGTGGAGAGAGTGCCGGCCTGTTCCGCACTGAGGGTCAGGGGCAGATGGCGCAGCACATACCGGCCGTCTTGGGCACGGTACAGCTGTTTGAACAGGTCCTGATCCTGGGGGTTGCCAGCCAGTAGGTCGGCGCCGATCGAAGCATTGAGAAAGCTGGGCAGAATCAGCCTGGGTCGACCGATCAATACATCCCTGGGTGTGTCTTTGTGCAACAGATGAGGGTCAATTGAGTCTGCGCTGTTCATGAGTTGCGATCTCCAAGTGAGCGAGTTGGGGAATGTAGGGGGAGACGGGACAGCAAACGCTTGATGATGAGCCCATGCACCGGCGCCACCGGCAGCATGTACAGGCGGCCGAACGTGTTGAAGGTCTTGACGGAGGTGGTGATATGCAGGCAACGCGGTTGCGTGAGAGGTGTATCGATCGAGACCATGACCGCCAGGTGGGTATCGCGTGAGGTCAGTACCAGCTTCTGTGCGCTGATGGCTTCGATGGTAAAGAAATCGAGCTTTTCGCCGACCCCCGGGGCGCACTGGGGGGTGACACCCGAGAACCCGCCGATCCGCTCGACGTGAAAATGCTGTGAGATGCTGTCGCGCAACCTGAACGCGCCTTTGAGCCAGGCGGGCGTCGCGGCGGTCATCTGGCAGTACAGTTCCAGTGGTGTGGCTTGGGTGTCGATGAGTGCGCTGGCAGAGTGCAGAAAACCCAGCTCGTTGCGCGCGGCCACCAGGCTGGCGCACGGTGGGATCTGGTTATTTGACGTCTTCATGCGTGAGGGCACCTTATTGCAGCAGCGCGATTTGTGCCTGCTCGGCCTGCAACAGCATGTTCTCGTAGAGTTGGTCGGCGCTGGCCTGGTCCTCAATCACTTGTGCGGCGACATTCCGAGCAGTGACGTCGATTGATTCGTCATCGATGAACACCGATTCGTAAATCCCGACTACAGGCAGGTAGATGCCTTTGACGTACGCCACCGTCTGCTGCAAAGGCCTGAGCAATTCATCCAGGGTGTAACGGTTGAACCCGCCAGCGCGGTAGCCGGTGGAGGGCGCACCCACCGTGGTGATGATCATGAATTCCTTGTCTTTGAGCTTGTCGCCGCCGCGTGCGTAGGCATAGCCGGGGGTGAAGACTTCATCGATCCACTGTTTCATGATTGCCGGGCAGGAATACCAGTACAACGGAAACAGCAACACGATGCGGTCATGGGCATTGAGCAATGCCTGCTCTGCACCCATATCGAACCCGGTGGGCGTCACCGCGCTGGCCAGACTATGGACCTTGACGCCACGCTGGCTGATCTCGCCCATGATCGCGGTATTGACGCGGGAAACCGAAAGATCAGGATGGCCAGAAATGACAATGACTTTTTTCATGTAGATCGTGTGTCCCATTTATAGTCGGTTGGAATGCCGATGCAGCGTTATTTAAGAGCAGGCGCCTGAGGTTGTAACCTAACCTTTTGGGGAGTCGGCTCGGCCGACTTGCCCGCAGCGGCAGGCCATTTGCGCTGCTTCAGGCCACTTCTCGATCAGCCAGGCAGGGCGGCACACTGATCCAGTTGGCCATGATCTTGTGCCCGTCGATCACGGTCAGCTTGCCCTCGCAATGAGCGTCGAAACCCGCGTTGCGCAACAAGCGGGTAATTCCCGGCGGCGATACCGTGATCAATTGGCGAACCTTGTGGCAAGCGGCGACCTTGAGCACTTCATGCAGCAGCGCCACGGCGTTGGGCGATGACAGGGAGTGGCCCGTGAAGGTCTGTTGTTGCAGGTCGACGGCGGCAAACCGGGAGATTTCCCAGATGTGCGCAGAATGAGGGAGTGCCTGGCCACCCAGCACCTGGGGGAACACTTCCTTGAGCAGATAGGGCTTGTGCGTGGGCAGCAGCCGCGCCACACCGACGATGTGCGGGCCTTGACGGGCGATTACGTACACCGTGTCGTCGCGGTCAAATTGATCCAGTTCCTCACCGACCGCACAGTCCAGATGCCACCCAAGTTTTTCGACAAATACGCGATAGCGATACAGCAACAGGGCCTGCCACAGTTCGGTCGGTAATGTCAGGCGCGTACCCGTGGTTATATACATGAGGAACCCTCGGCAAAAAAACGAGGGGCCATTCGGCAGAATAATCGAGCACTTAGGTACTGCTCTTTTGGGCAGGTGTGTCGTGAGGGTGCGCGTATTATTGTTGTTGTTCACACTGAGCGACATTAACGCATCAGGGGTGCGCCAATCAGGTATGTGTCAGACGAGCAAGCCCAGTGAAGTGGCGCGCACGACGGTAGCGGTGCAGTTATGCACGCCCAGTTTCGAGCCTGCATTGCGCAGGTGAAATTTGATGGTTTCCCGCGATAGCGAGAGGATCAAACCGATCTCGTGGGCGGTCTTGCCGTCGGCTGCCCACTTGAGCACTTCACATTCACGCTGCGACAGGGTTTTTTCCTGCGGTAACTGCCAGTGCGGCGTCAGCACGCGCAAGAACCCCTGATGAGCGACGTGCACCAAAAACCGCATGTATTTTTGATTGGCGGCAAGCTCTTGGGCCGTAATAGGGTCATTGGAGCGCGCCAGTGTCAGCATGCCGCCGCTGCCGCGGCCGTCCAGGCAGGATTGCGCCCAACCATGGGCCAACCCGGCGCCGCGGGCTTCTTCCCACATCTGCGGGTTTTGCCGGGTCATTTGCTCGTCCCAGACAATCGGTATCGTCGATTTCGTGCAGTGCTGTACCGTCGGGTCCACGGCGATGTATTTGCAGTGGGCGTAGCGTTGTCGCCATGAAGGCAAAAAATTATTGCTCATCACGATTTTAGGGCGGGTGACGGGGATAGGGATTCGGATTCCATATGCGCAATAGTCGAACCCCAGGTGTTTTGCCGTGCTGACGATCCGAGCCAACAATTCAGCTTCGGTTCGGGCATTGTCGATCGTGTCCAGCACATCATCCATCCACTTCACTGTCATTCTCCTTGAATTGACCTTTACGCTCTATCTGCGCCGAAAACGATGACGGCACTACGCCGGTGTCATCAACGGTGTGGGTTTAGATGCTCGGCGTTAAAGTTAGACACATTTATGCAGCGCTCTCGGCCTTCATACTTTTGGCGTGAGAAGGCGTTGCAGGTATCGCGATACGCACCTTTGGGAGCGTGCAAGGGGCGAACTCCATTTAGCCGGTGTCCTGATCAATTTCAGCGGGGGCAGCTGAGATAAGGCGTGTAAGGGTAGTGCTGCGTAAAGTTGCTTTACAAGCAAGTGGGGGCATTCTTCATGTTGGTTTCATTTGTTCGGCTTCGCGTTGAGTTGTACGCAGGGCGCGAGGTGATTTCGTCAAACTCCTGATTCGTTTCGGTGTTAAAGCCCGCGCCTACAGAAGTGACATGTTGGGGTGGTATTGTTGCGCCAGATTATGGAGGACTGAACATGACATTGACGGTCGACACCCTGCTCGAATTGGCCATGGCCAACCCTATCAATGCGCAACTCACCGCGCGCTTGCCGGATCTTGGTGTGCAGCAGTGCATGCTCACGGCGGGCTGTTTGTTCCAGGCCGTGTGGAACCATCAGGCGAATCTGCCGGCGGCTCAGGGCGTGAAGGACTACGACGTTTTTTACTTTGACGAGGACCTGTCCTACGAGGCGGAAGACGCGGTAATTCGTGCGGCGCAGGGGCTGTTCCAAGACCTGGGGGTGAATGTGGAGGTCAGGAATCAGGCGCGGGTGCACCTTTGGTATGGTCAGCGGTTTGGCCGGCCTTACCCGCAGTTGCATTCGGCTCGGCAGGGCGTTAACCGTTACCTGGTGGCGGGCACGTGCATTGCGCTGGATATCGCTTGCGGTGAGGTGTATGCGCCTTATGGATTGGAAGATGTGGAGCAGGGGGTGTTGCGTATCAACCCTTTGCATCCGGAGCCGGAGCTGTTTTTGCACAAGGCCAGGAGTTATCAGGCGCGTTGGCCGTGGCTCAAGATAGTCGAGCCGGGCTGAGCCCCAATGCTGTAGGAGCGAGCTTGCTCGCGAAAATCGTTAACGATAACGCGTGCCTTCAGATTAAACGCGGCGCCTGTGAGTTTTTCGCGAGCAAGCTCGCTTCTACAGTAACGTGCCGAGTAGGCCGCAACTTATCACTACCAGCCATGGCGGCAGTTTCCACACCATCAACGCGACCAGTGCCAGCAACGCCAGGGCGAGGTCGTAGCCGTTGAAAATCGCGCTGGTCCACACCGGCTGGTACAGCGCCGCCAATAACAGGCCAACCACTGCCGCGTTCACCCCGACGAGCGCGGCCTGGGTGCGCGGGCTCCTGCGCAGGTTGGCCCAGAAGGGCAAGGCGCCGAAGATCAGCAGGAACGACGGGGCGAAGATCGCCAGCAGCGCGATCACCCCGCCAAGCCAACCGCTCGGGGCGTGGGTCATGGAGGCGCCGAGGAAGGCGGCGAAGGTGAACAGCGGGCCGGGCACGGCCTGGGTGGCGCCGTAGCCAGCAAGGAACACATCGTTGCTGACCCATTGGCTGGGCACCACTTCGGCTTGCAGCAACGGCAGCACCACGTGGCCGCCGCCGAATACCAGCGCACCGGTGCGGTAGAAGGCGTCCACCAGCGCCAGTGTGGGGTTGAGCGCCCATGTGGCGAGGAGTGGCAAACCCACCAGCAACAACAAAAACAGCATCAACCACAGGGCTCCGGCGCGGCGGCTGATGGCGATGGGCAGGGCGTCGGGCTCGGCACTGCTCTCGGGCTTGAACAACAGCAGGCCAGCCACGCCTGCGACCACCATGACCCCGACCTGAGCCCCGGCGGAGGGTTGCAGCACCACCACGCAGGCGGCGATCAACATCAACGCCACCCGTAACA
>NZ_WKFA01000050.1:0-41919 GCF_021605325.1 Pseudomonas sp. PA-7-1E | reverse complement strand
GCCATGGACGACCCGGAGATCAACATCAAGACCGCCGAGCTGGTGCGCAACCTCTACCCGCACATGAAGATCATCGCCCGTGCGCGTAACCGCCAGCACGTACACCGCCTGGTGGACCTGGACGCTTCACCGGTGCGCGAAACCTTCTACTCCAGCCTGGAAATGAGCCGCCGTACCCTGGTCGGCCTCGGTTTGAGCCAGGCCCAGGCCGATGCGCGCATCAACCGCTTCAAGACCCACGACCAGCAGGTACTCGCCGCCCAACACGCGGTATACGACGACGCGGCCAAGGTCATGCAAACTGCCCAGGAAGCCCGTGCGGAACTGGCGCGCTTGTTTGAAATGGACAGGCTTGACGAGGAATCCTCCGACAAGCTGTGATGGGCTGGATGAACGAAATTGCGAATTTTCTGACAGAATACGCCGCAATTTCGTTCATCCCCGGAGTGCTTCATGGCCACGTTCACCAAAACCGCAATGCTGCTCGCCCTAGCGCTTACCGCCGGCAGCGTGTTCGCTGCCACCAAGCCCGCCACACAGACAATCTCCACCTTGGGTGGCAAGTTCACCTTCAAACTGCCCAAAGCCTACAGCGCCGACACCCTGCCCTCCGGCACGGCGCAAGACGGCACCGCTGACACCCAAGGCACCCTGTACGCTAACTCAACGACGAAAAGTGTGGTGATCGTCGCCGAAACCGTGCGCAACGATGGGGCAACTATCCAGGATAACGACCCAAAGTTCCTCGACGGCGCGGTGGCTGATTTCGTCATAGACCAGAGCGCCGCCATGCCCGACTTCAAGAAACTGGGGGAGAAGAAACTCACCTACAAGGGCCTGGGCCTGCGCCAGGTGGACAGCAGCGCTACCCAAGGCGGAGGCAAGACCTTGAACTCCACGTTCCTGGGTGGTTCGGGCAACCATTTGCTGGTGATCCAGGCGATTTCCCGGGCGGATGATGTGAAGGGACATGCGGCGTTGGTGAAGCAGATTACGGGCGGCAAGTAGCCCCCTCTTCCAGCCAACACAAAACCCATGTGGGAGCGGGCTTGCCTACGATGGCGGTGTGTCAGTCACTGAATCTTTTACTGAGCCACCGCTATCGCAGCATAGGTATCTACATAACTCTGTAAGCTCAGCGGTAACCACGATGCGAAGCGAGCCGCTCTTGATCTGCTTTTGATCTTAGGCGCCCCGTTAAACCACGCTGGCCGGAATCCGACAGGGATTTGGGGGGTAAACCGGCAGGGATGCCGGTTTAGCCGCCCCGCGCCATGGATGGCGCGTGGCGGCGGCCCCCCAAATCACTGGCGGATTACGGGCACACCGAGCCTAGGCGAGGTGCCGAGTGGTGGGGCAAGAGCGTTTTGCTTACTTTGCCGCTTTTGCAAAGTGAGCCGCCGTAAGGGCGGAACCCTAAGTGGCCGTTACCGCAGGAATGGATATGTACACGGTCCAACTGTGTTGACTGCCAGGCCGTCTTCGCAGGCAAGCCAGCTCCCACATTGGATCGCGGGGCATCAGTTATATCTGTGTCGGCTGCCAGGCCGTCACGGGAGCAAGCTCCCTCGCCACAAATTTAGCGTCGTGCCGAAGTTGTGTAGATACCTATGGCTATCGCAGGCAAGCCAGCTCCCACATGTTCAAGCGCATTTCACTTCAGGCTTTTCTCTAGCCAGGCTTTCAAGTCCTGCACTTCCGCTTCGCTGATGGTGTGATTCATCCCCGCGTATTCATGAAACTCCGGCTTGAGCCCCAACCCCGTCAGCACCTTGTTCGCCTGCGTGGCCGAGCTAAAGGGCAGCGCCTGGTCCAAGGTGCCATGGCCGATAAAGATCGCCAGCTTGCCCATGGACGCATCAGGTTTGAGCGCAGACCTGAGCACCGGTAGCACGCTGCCACTGAGCGCAGCGATACCGCGTACCAACTCGGGTTCACGCAAGGCCACCTCGTAAGACATGATCGCGCCCTGGCTGAACCCCACCAGGAACACCCGATCACTTTGGGTGTGGTACTTGGCGGTAGCCTTGAGCACAAAGTCCTTGATCAGCCGGGCGCTGCTGAACAGTTCATCAGTCTCGCCGTTGTACTCAGGCTCATCGGTCTTGGTGAACCAACGATAACCTTGCGGCTCCACCGGCAGCGGCGCGCGCACCGACAGGTAGGTCCAGGTGGACGGCAACGCGTCCTTGATGCCAAACAAATCTTCCTCGTTGCTGCCAAACCCATGCAGGAAGATCACCAGCGGCTGGTTGCGCGCATCACCCTGGGTCTGTTCCAGGTAGGACAAAGGCAAGTCGGTGTGCAAGCCGGAGTCGGCATGAGCGGCGCCGGCCACCAGGGCCAAGGCGAGGGCAAGTTGTTTGAGCATCGGGTTTACCTCAGGGGTTTGCGCAACAAATAGGTGTCCATGATCCAGCCGTTTTCCAGGCGCGCCGCCTTGCGTACCCGTTCGATCTCTTCTGCCACGTGCGCCACTTTACCGCTGATCAGGATCTCGTCCGGGGTGCCGAGGTAGGCGCCCCAGTAAATATCCAGGTCCTGATCCGCCACACTGCGGTAGGAATCTTCGGCGTCGAGCATGACCACCAGGGTATCGGCATCACTCGCCTGCCCCGCCGCCAACCGGCGCCCAGTGGTGATTTCGATGGACTTGCCAATACGGTTGAGCGCCACCTTGTGCTGCGCCGCCAGGGCTTGCACGCTGGTGATGCCGGGGATCACTTCAAACTCGAAGACACAGCGACCACTGGAAAGAATCGCCTGCAAGATGCGGATGGTGCTGTCGTACAGCGCCGGGTCGCCCCAGGCCAGGAACGCCCCCACCTCACCGTCAGCCATTTCTTCGTTGATCATGCGTTCGAAGGTCTGCTGCTTATCGCGGTTGAGGTCTTGCACGGCGGTGGTGTAGTCGATTTCACCGCGCACACGCTCCGGGCAGTCGGCCTCGACAAAACGGTAGCCGGGCTCGGTGATGTAGGTGTCGCAGATTTCCCGGCGCAGGTCGATCAGCTTGTCCTTGCTCTGGCCCTTGTCCATCAGGAAGAACACGTCGGTACGGTTCAGCGCCTTCACGGCCTGCATCGTGATGTAGTCGGGGTTGCCGGCGCCAATGCCGATGATCAGGATGCGTTTCATGGGTTGCTCTCAGTGCGGGGCGTGGATTTTGCCATGATCAACGCATCAGGCGTGAGTTTCCAGGCGCAGGCGCCAGACCGCGTTGAAACGCAGCTCGGTGCGCGACAGCGGTTCGACATCGATCAGGTAGAACATCGATACCGGAAATTGCATGACGTACAGCATTGCAGCGCGGATGACCAAGGGATGTGTAACGGCCACCACATGGCCGGGTTGGCACTCCAGTGACCTCATCCATTCGCCCACGCGTGCGCAAATGTGGTCCACCGACTCGCCGCCATGGGGGGCGCTGGCGCTGTCGGTGAGCCAAGTCATCAATTCATCGCGATCAAGCTGGGCAGTGTCCTGCCCCTTCCAATGGCCAAAATCGCCATCGCGTAACGCGGGCTCAACCACGGCGTGGTCACCGAACAGCGTCGCCGTCTGGCGAGTCCGCGCTTCGGGCCCGCATATCAGGCGCACACTTTTGCGGAACCGATCCGTCAGTGACAGCCGCGCATTCTGCCAATCCATCAGTAACGACTCGTCATCGGGAAACCGCCCCTGCTTTTGCATGGGGGTCACGGCATGACATACGAGAGTCAATCGGGTTGCTTGCATAGGCACCTCACTCTGTTCAGGGACGCGGCGCAGGGAAAACGGCGCCGTATTTCAACCTGTCACAACGAACAGGCAAAGGACTGTGACACATGACGGCTCCCCGCATCAGCGGCTGTAACCCTTCGTATTAAGTGGATACGGAACACCTTCGTACAGAAAAGCCACGAAAATTCGCCACAGAAGGCGCGCTTTTCATAACGATAGACGGAGACTTCCATGACGATCCCGGCAGCCACGAACCATGTTCCACCCTCATCTTCGCAACAAACGCCAACAGGCACCTTTGCGTGGCCGGTCAACCCGGATGAAAGGCTGAAGTATGACATCGCTCAGCAGCCGGAAAATCCTGGTCGATCCGAGCCCGTTTCAAGACGCGCACCAAGTTCGCCTCAATTTCTGCTCACTCAAGGACACGTCAGCACGTTGGTGGAAAAGAGTGATGCCGAGCTGGCACAGCAGCTCAGCGCGGCATTGATGGGCCAGGTCGCTGAGGAGCTCACAACCAACAGACAGTCACTCACCGCCCCGACCCTCACCCAGGTTCCGCCTTTTTCCAGCTTCGGCCAAGCGTGGGCACGTTTTAACCAGGCGCTCAGGGCAGAGCCGTTTGCAACCTTTGCCAAAGCCCATCACATCGACCTGTCCAATTTCAGCTGGAACCCTCAAGAGGGAACCATGACGTGCATGATCAATGGCTCCCCCAACAGCTTCACGGAGTTCACCCCTGGCTGGTCACAGGCATCGGCGGACGTCGCCGCAGCGGCCAGAGAGCTGGGCGCCCCGTCGACGACCTGGTTCCGCTACACCGGCGAACACACGCCTCCCAGTTACC
The DNA here is from genome assembly GCF_021605325.1 of Pseudomonas sp. PA-7-1E. Taxonomy (NCBI): domain Bacteria; kingdom Pseudomonadati; phylum Pseudomonadota; class Gammaproteobacteria; order Pseudomonadales; family Pseudomonadaceae; genus Pseudomonas; species Pseudomonas sp. PA-7-1E. The sequence goes on along the minus strand of NZ_WKFA01000050.1, from coordinate 37,349 downwards.
TGGTCGGAGACTTCTACGCTATCGCTAGAACCGAGCTCACGCGCAATCCGCGGGCCGTGATCGCGGCACTCCAGCAAGCCGATACATTCCCCTCTCTGGTCATCCCCAACGGCCCCCTGCCATTGGACATCTCGCAACAGACCTTGCGTGCCAGGCAAGCACAACGCAGCGCGAAGGAGACGATCACCCAAGCCACCTTTGAACGCAGCGGCACACTTGCCGACTCCAGTCGCACACCGACGCCCGCCGAACGCGTCGAGGCGGCTGATCGGGAAGTGGCACGGGAGTGTGCCAGAATCCTCACGAGGATCGGCTATCAAAGGCGCATTGATGATCAGTCGCTAACCTTTCTCCCCCTCCTGAATGTGCCTGACGACTCAACCTACGCACACACACGCGAGGCGTTCGGCAAATGCTTCTCCAGCCCCGCTTTCCTGGCGTTTGCGAAAGAACATAATCTCGAGGTGTCATCCTTGTTTATCCACTTGCCGACAGGCCAGTTGGAAGGCTACGTACGAAACCCTGACGGCAGCCGTAAATCGATTGTTTTGCGCACGTCGACTTGCCCCCAATGGGCGGCCCTCGAACCCGACATTTCAAGCGCGGCCCGCAAATATGGGAGAAGCGGCTCGGTCTACGAGGGGCCCGTTCGTACCCAGCAAGCGCTGGATCTCTCTATGATGCTGGACTTTTACGGCGTGACTCGGGAAACCGGCTCAGAGCAGAAGTGGCTCGAACAAGTCGCAGGGCTCATCCGCGATGGCTTCCCCTCCTTGAAAAAAAACAACCCTTCTGCTGACACCTCGCGTGGGATTCGCGAACTGCAGCAGGCAGCCCTACAAACACTTGCAGGCATCACAACCCCTCCAACACCTACTGTCGTTCAAGCGCCTGCGCCGGTAACCACCGCCAAGCCGCCCGTCGCCAGCCCCGTGAGCGACATCGCCCACCGTCTGTTTAACGCAGAGCCCGGATTGCAATCGGTCGTATCGGGATTACTCAAGGACGCCATCGATGCGTCATTGAACCTCGATGTGGAGCAGTTGGCGTTCGCCGTTCCCGATCCGGACAATCCAGGTGAGCACATTGAAACACCGCTGATGAAAATGATCATCAGCCATGTCGCTGGAGGCGCCGCGCCGGTTTTCGACAGCGCTGGCAAATTCGTCGATACGCGCGAGGACGTGCTCGCCCGTACCGGCAAACCTGCGGGTACTGCACTTCCTATCGATAGGTCAGCGCTACAGAAGGCTATGAGCGAGTTGCCCGGCAAGCTGAACGAAACGCTTCGAGCGGCAAAGATCACGTATTGGAATGAGCCGCCGTTCAATGAGCCGGCCCCTGGGCTGAGTGCCGACACAGCGCTCGGTGTCACCCCGATTTACGCGGGTAGTCGCCGGTCAATGCTCGGCCAGCTGCTGCACAGCAACCTGCGCCTGGCCAGTTTAAAATCCCCAGGTCTCAATGACATACAGCGCGAAACACTGGATACGGTAGCAAGGTTTCCCCACGGGCACCTCAACCCCACAGACAACTCCAAGACAACCATTCACTTCATGGTCCGCACTGACCCGGCCAACCCAGACAGCCCGAACGTTCAAACCCCTAACCTGTTCATCGAACGCAAGGCTGGGGACCGCACCCTCGCTGTGCTGATGTGCGAACCCAGCGGAAAGGTTACTCCTTATGCTTCCCTGGATGCAGCCCAGCAGGCCTGGGAACAGCAAAACCCCGCGGCGCAACCACCGACCCGCACCGACAAGCCCAGCCTGAAAGCCTTCGACGCTGATGCGTTCTACCTGCAAGCGAACGTCATGATTAACAACGGGGACGCCAACGCCGACACTGATCCCGCGCTGATCGTGGCGCGACCATCCCAAGAGTCCGGGCTCAAGCGTCCCGAATGGTCAAAAACCGCCTCCGATGCCAATCGCTTTATTTACCATGACCTGCTTCTGGAGATGGCGGGCTTCGAGCGCCGGCACAAGGGCAAGAGCTTTGGCAGTGATATTCCGGACATTAGCACTTATATCCAGGAACAGATCAAAGCCCTCAACCCTCCACCCTTTCACTATGACATCAAGGATCTGGAAGTCATCTTTCACACTCCCTATGGCGCCCCGGCCAGCGGATTCGGATCAACCCAAACCACCACCCTGCCCTTCACCGAAACCTTTGTACGCAACCTTTCAGGATTACCAAAAGGTCGGGTGGAGGTGCGTCACAAACCGACGGGCATTCATCTAGCCAAGCTCGGAAAAGAGGGCGAACTGGGTAAGCTGATTCAGCAAATCGATGCCGGCAAGAACTACCCCGAATTAGTCAGGCGCGAGCTGCTCGACGATCCTGAAAAAAAAACCAGCCGCCAAGCGCTGTTCGCCGAGCAAGTCCCGATTGAACTGAAAATGAGGGCCCTGGAACTGACGGCCAAAGGCGAGGCTGGCTTCGATAACGCCATGGGTTTTCGTTACCTCCAGGCAATACTGGATCCAACGCCAGGGAAGAAGTTCGTCAATGGCAACGAAATCACCGTGCGCCCGTTGGCGCTCATGCGCCTGCCCGGCGCGGTGCCCGATGTGGTCGAAAACATGTTCCTGATCGAACCCAAAGACACCACAGTCGGCCCGCACATTCTTTATCGCCCGTTGAATTCCAGCGCACCCCTGCTGCAGTTTCCTTCGCGCCAGGCGCTAATGGAGTCTGTCCAGACACAGAAGGAGCTACAAAAAGACATTCTTGCCTGGCTGCCTGATGAGACAACCCGCGCCGTCTACAGGCACGATGGCTTTCGCGAACCGCATATGCCGACATATACGCCCGTGTTCACGCCTGCGCCGCCCACACTGGCGACTCACGACCTGTCGTCCGAGCTGCAAACCGGGCAACTGATGAACTACTTGTATGAAGCAAATTCAAGGGCGCTGACATCGCTGGCCGAACACCAAGCCGTATCCAACGGGGAAAGTCGCTGGGAAGGGATTAAAGAAGGGGCAGGCCTATTACTCAATACGGCATTTCTGTTCATGCCAGAGAGTGCCTTTTTAATCGGTATGCCGTTTCAGGCAGACAGCATCATAAGTGATATCAAGACGCTTGCCGGGAGCAGGGAAGGAAACAAAGAAGCAGCCGCAACAGATTTATTCATCAACATAGCGATGTTAATGCTTCACCTCGCAAGAGCACACCCCACTCAAACCTCCGCACGTACTGGAGTCGCGGCCATTCATACGGTACCGCAGGAAAAACGCGTAGGTGATTTACCGGCGGCGCCTTCGCCTGAGTCAGCATTACGTGAAGTGATTCGGTTGGGCGGTCCATGGAGGGGTTTCAAGGCCATCGATGGCGACATACAAACCTTCGAGGATATTTACAAAGGCGCCCCACGGCTCAATATATTCGGACATGGGACTGAACCGGCCACCGGAGAGCCCGCGAAAGTCGTAGGCGCAAACGGCAAGTTCTATTCGGCGCAAGACATCGTCAATAAACTTCGTGCGGAAAAAATTGACTTCAGCAAATATAAAAACATTGTGCTTCGCGTCTGCTATTCCGGCGCAAACGGCCCGAACTCGCTGGGTGATGAAATCTCCAACCTGACCAACATACCCACCAAGTCATTCGCAGGTCCTGTGCACATGGATTATTTTTTGGGCAAAGACCCAATAGGCCTGTTCAAAACGTACTATCGGGAATTCAAAGCGAAATACCCCACGCTTTCTCCACGCGACATAAAGTTACTCGCTGATTCGAAAGTGAGGTTGGATTTTGCCAAGAACAACCACCTTAATACGGTGGAAAAGACATCAGGAACGCTGCTGCGATTCAATATTGGCACCCAGAAAGAGCCTGAGATGGTTCAAGAACTTGTCGATTACCGGCCACATTACTCCTACCCTGCCCTGCACGCGGCCCACGTGTTGCCAGCCAATTCAACCCGGTAGCCTGTTGCGGCAGGTTTGCCAACACAACCCTGCCGTTTGACTACCAAGATGCAAACACGGCGTCAGGCCAGCGCCGTTTTCGCAGACGCCACCCTAGGCGTGGCACCGACCACGAAGTCCTCCTTGCGCAACAGCACCAGCGCTACCAACGACACCACCCCGGTCGCTACATAGAAATACCACGGCGAAGTAATGTCGCCTGTCACCTTGATCAACCAAGTGGAAATCAACGGCGCACTGCCGCCAAACACCGCGACGGGCACGTTATACGCCACGGCAATCCCAGTGGAGCGAATCCGCGTCGGCAACAGCTCACTCATCAACGCATAGGTTGACGACGCGTACAGCCCGAACAGAATCGCCACCGCCATCAACGGCGCGAAGAAGGTCGCCGGGGTGGCGGTCGGGGCGGATTTGAACAGCCAGAACATCGCCAGGGTCGCCAGCGTGCCGATCACCATCAGGAACGGCTTGCGCCCGTATTTATCGGTAAAGGCCCCGCCAAACGGCATCACGAAAGCCGCCGAGAAGCTGGCGACGAACACATAGAGCAAGGTGGTGCCGCTGTCGAACTTGAGGATCTTGGCCATGTAGGTCGAGGCGAAGGTCAGCACCAGGTAAAAGATCGAGCTGTGCAAGGTGATGATAAAGAACACCAGGGCAATCGCCCGCTTCCACTGCCAGACCTCACGCAGCGGCGCCCGCGAAGTTTGCCCGGCGCGTTGCAGGGCGAGGAACTCGGGGCTGTCTTCGAGCTTGAGGCGAATGTACATGGAAATAAAGCCCAGGGGCGCGGCGATCAGGAACGGTACGCGCCAGGCCCATTCCTGCATGACCTCGGCGCCCAGCACCCAGGTCATGCCGTTGGCCACGGCGCCACCGAGCAGCAGGCCGAGCACGGCGGTAACCATCAGCCAACAGGTGGCAAAGCCACGGCGACCGGGGCCGGCGTATTCAGAGATGAAGCTGGTGACGGTACCGATTTCGCCGCCCGCCGAGAAGCCCTGCACGCAGCGCACCAGGATCAACAGGATCGGTGCGGCGATGCCCAGGCTGGCGTAGGTCGGCAACAGGCCCAGCATCACCGTGGAGCCGGTCATCATCACCAGCGCCATGATCAGGGTTTTGCGCCGGCCGATCTTGTCTGCCAGCGGGCCGAAGAACAGCCCACCCAGAGGGCGGATAAAAAAGCTCAGCGCAAACGCAGCAAAGCTGGCCAACAGGCTGGTGGTGGGGTCATCGGAGACGAAGAACGCCTGGCCGATATAGACCGCGAGAAAGCCATAGACGCCGTAGTCGTACCACTCGATCAAGTGGCCGGAGGTGGCGCCCAGAAACGCACGGCGGCGCTTGCGGACGGTGTCTTGTGCGGGATTGCCCATCGTGGGGACTCCTTGTCTGATTATCGATCCATGTTAAAGCGCGGCGATACTCGCGGTTTGCAGCCAATGCCGCAAGTCGGTCTTGAGAATCTTGCCGTAGCTGTTCTTCGGCAAATCGCTGCGCCACACATATTTTTTCGGTTTTTTGAACGAGGCCATGCGCGCCAGGAACCACGTCGTCAGCTCGCCTTCGTCCAGCGGCTGGCCGCTGCGGGTCACCACGAAGGCCACCACCGACTCACCCCATTGCGCGTCGGGCTCGCCCACCACGCACACTTCGAACACCTCGGGATGCTGAGCCAGCACTTCCTCGACTTCACGGGGGTACACGTTGCTGCCGCCACTGATGATCACGTCCTTGGAGCGATCCGTCAGGGTCAGGTAGCCGGCCGGGTCGAGGTAGCCGATGTCGCCGGTCAGCAGCCAACCGTCCACCAGCGTCTGGCGCGTGGCCTGCGGGTTGCGCCAGTAGCCCTGCATCACCGTGGCGCCACGCACCGCGATTTCACCGCGCTCGCCGGTGGGCAGTGGCTGGTGCTCGGCATCGAGAATGCGGATCTCGACACAGGCTTGCGCGTGGCCCACCGAGGCGGCCAGGGTGGCCCAGTCGGGGCGCTGGCGCTCGGCGATCAAGGCGCGGGGCAAGACGCTGATGGTCATCGGGCTCTCGCCCTGGCCGTAGATCTGCACCAGGCGCGGGCCGAAGGTGTCGACTGCTTCGCGCAGGTCGGCGAGGTACATGGGGCCGCCGCCGTAGACGATGGTCTTGATGCCGGCGCCGTGATAATCCTGGCGCCGGGCCTGTTCGACCATGCGCTTGACCATGGTCGGCGCAGCAAACAGCGACACCTGGCCCATGTGCTCGGCCAGCCCGAACAGCTCGGCGGCATCGAAGCCATGGGAGGCCGGCACCACATGGCGGGCGCCGCAGCGCACATGGATGAAGTTGTACAGGCCGGCGCCGTGGGACATGGGCGCGGCATACAGCGCCGCATCGTCGGCGCTCACTTGATCGACATCCGTGGCGTAGCACAGCGACATGGCGATCAGGTTGCCGTGCGACAGCATCACGCCCTTGGAGCGCCCGGTGGTGCCAGAGGTATAGAACAGCCAGGCGAGGTCGTGATCCTGGCGGGGCACCGGCTGTTCCAGGCTGGGCCAACCATGGCTGGGCGGCAGCGGGTGGCCGTCCAATTCCGTGCAATGCGCGGGCAAATCCCGCGATGAAAACACCTGGCCGCCGTCGGTAAAGATCAACCGCGCCTCGGCATTATCGGCAATCCACGCCGCTTCGCTGGGGTGCAGCTTGGCGTTGATCGGCACCGCCACCCCGCCCATCCACCAGATGGCGTAGAGCAGTTCCAGGTAGTCGCAGCTGTTTTTCATCAGCAGCGCCACCGCGTCTCCCGGCACCAGGCCATGCTGCTCCACCAGGTGCGCGGCGCGTTGGCGCACGTGGGCGGCGAAGGTGGCGTAGTCGGCCACTTGCACGCTGCCGTCGAACAATGCCGGGCGTTGCGGGGCCCGACGCTGGGTGTCGTGCAGCCAGTTGGCAATGTTCATGACTCAGCTCCGGCGTGCCTGCAGGACCGAGGCGTAGTTGGCCACCGCCATGCCGCCCATGTTGAACACCAGGCCGAACTCCGGGTTGGGCACCGCCAGGCCAATCGGCTCGCCGGTCAATTGCCGGAACGCCAAGGCATGCATGGACACCCCCGTGGCGCCGACGGGGTGCCCCTTGGCCTTGAGCCCGCCGGAAAGGTTCACCGGCAAGCGCCCGCCGGCGCGCACCACCCCGCTGTCGAGCACGCGATGGCCTTCGCCCTTGGGCGCCAGGCCCATGGCTTCATAGATCAGCAACTCGGCAATGGTGAAGCAGTCGTGCACTTCGGCGAAGCTCAGGTCAGCCAGGGTCACATTCGCCCCGCGCAGCGCTGCATGGATCGCGCGTTGCGGGCCCTCAAAGGCGAGGATGTCACGCTGGGCGATGGGCAAGGTGTCGTTGACCTGGGTCATCGCCCGGATTTGCACCTCGCGACGGAACGCCCGCGCACGTTTGGGCGAGGCGAGGATGATCGCGGCTGCGCCATCGCTGATCAGTGAGCAATCGGTCAGGCGCAGGGAGTCAGCCACGAACGGGTTGCTTTGGGACACGTTGTTGCAGTGTTCGAAATTCATCTCCCGATGCATCTGCGCCAGCGGGTTGGCCATGGCATTGGAGTGGTTTTTGGTAGCGATGGCCGCCATCGAGCCCAGCGGGCAGTGGTAACGCTCGGCGTATTGGCGGGCGGCGCGGCCGAACAACTGGGGGAAACTCAGGCCGGCTTCGGCCGGGTCGTTCTGGTAGCCGGCCCCGGCCAAGGCTTGGGTGACCGCGGCAGTGCTGGTGTGGGTCATCTTCTCGGCGCCCACCACCAGCACCAGCTCAGCGCTGCCGGAGAGGATCGCATTGACCCCCGCCTGGATCGCCGCCGAGCCGGATGCACAGGCGTTTTCACAGCGAGTAGCCGGTTTGAAGCGCAGCCCGGGGTCGGCTTGCAATAGCAATGAGGCGGCAAACCCGTCGGGCACCAGCCCCGAGTTGAAATGGCCGAGGAACAACGCATCGATTTGCGACGCGTCAATCTCGGCGTCGCTCAGGGCTTCGCGGGTCACCTGGACGATCAGGTCTTCCAGCGTCGTGCCTTCCAGGCGACCAAAGCGGGAGTGACCAGCGGCAACAATGGAGACGCAATCAGCAGGCATAATCAATTTCTTCTGTTCTTGATTCGGACTTTACTTACAATGACCCACCCCTGATCGTGCGCCAATTCGTGTAACTACTTACACGGGTAAGTAGCGCCCCAGGGCATTGAACAACGAGGCAGGATGCCCCATGACCGCGCTAGCCCAGCAATTTCCCGACCTCGAACGCCTGGCGTTCAAGCTGTCCCCTGCCCCGCAGATCGTCACCAGCGACCGCGTGATACTGGACTGCAACGACGCTTTCCTGAAGCTGTTCGGCTATACGCGCGACGCACTGGTCAACCAGCTGACTCTGCTGATCTACCCGTCCCAGGCCGACTACCACGCCATCGGCAAGCGCAGCCATGATTGGCTGCTCGACAGCGACAACGGCTTTTATTCCGATGAACGCTTCATGCAGCACCACAATGGCGAAGTGTTCTGGGCCAAGTCCCACGGCTACACCCTCACCCCCAAAGACCCGTTCAAGCTGATGATCTGGCACTTCGAACGCCTGGACCGCATGCACCAGGGCACCGGCGACCTCACGCCCCGGGAGCGGGAAATCGCCATGCACATCGTCAACGGGTTCAAATCCAAAGAAATTGCCCTGCGCCTGGCGATCTCCCACCGCACCGTTGAGGTGCACCGGGCGCGGTTGATGAAGAAACTGCAGGCCAAGACGGTGGTGGAGTTGGTGTCGAAGATCATTATGGTGGCCTGACCGATAACGGCTGTTTAACCGATGCCCCGCCATCCAAATGTGTGGGCAGCTCCAATGCCGAACAGTTAAGCGAACGCAATGCCCAACGCAACGAAGATCAAATGTGGGAGCTGGCTTGCCTGCGAAAGCGGTCGTGCAGTAATAGATGCAGTGACTGAAACGTCGTCATCGCAGCATAGGTATCTACGCAGCCACCGGTAACTACGATGCGAAGCGAGCCGCTCTTGATCTGCTTTTGATCTTGATCTCAGGCGCCCCGTTAAACCACGCTGGCCGAACGCAGGCTTGAATTCGTGGGTAACCCGGCAGGACGCCGGGTTAGCCGTCCTGGGCCAAGGATGGCCCATGACGGCGGCCCACGGATTCAAGCCGGAGTGAGGGCACACCGAGCCTAAGCGAGGTGCCGAGTGGTGGGGCAAGAGCGTTTTGCTTACTTTTGCGCTTTTCAAAAGTAAGCCGCTGTAAAAGCGGAACCATAAGCAGCCATGACCTAAATAATGGATATGTACACGGTCTGATCCAAGATTATGGTCGGCTCTCAGGCCGCCTTCGCAGGCAAGCCAGCTCCCACAGTTTGATCGTGGGGTATCAGCTAGAGAAGCGTCGGCTGGCTGGCCGTCATCTCAGGCAAGCCAGCTTCCACATTTGGATTGAGGGGCGTCAGGTAGACAGGCGTCGGCTGTCTGGGCCGCGTAGCTGAAACGTTCAACCGAGCACGTCCATACAATTCCCCACCGCCCTGCCCCCCTAACCTCACGGCTTTCGAACCCTCAGAAGCGCTGGAGAACGGGCATGGGTAACACAGCAACCAAGGTATCGCTGGCATTGACGCTGCTGGCAAGTGCGATGATGAGCAACGCGTTTGCCGCCACCCCGAACGTGGCCGTGGCGCCGCAGTACGACACCAGCCATGTGTATGTGGCACCGGCCGATGTGGACCGTTTTGCCCAGAGTTTCCTCGCCACCTTCGGCGGCAAAAGCACGCCCCAGGTCGTGGTCAACGTGCTGCCGGTGCCGAGCAGCACCACCTCGCAATTGCTCCAGACCCCGGCGGGCACCGTGTCGTTGTTCGGCTTTACCACCCCCGTGCCTCACCCGTTCGGCCAGGAACGCAACGGCTATCTGGTCAAGGACATGGACGTGGCCCTCAAGGCCGCGCGTGAAAATGGCGCCGACGTAATCGTCAGCGATTTCCCCGACCCCATCGGCCGTGATGCCGTGGTGCAATGGCCGGGCGGTGTGAACATGCAGCTCTACTGGCACACCAAGACCCCGGATTACGCCGCCTTCGACACCGTGCCGGAAAACCGTGTGTATGTGTCCAACGACAGCGCCGAGCGGTTTATCAAGGCATTCCTGGGTTTCTCCCACGGCAAGGTAGTGAGCGACGACAAGCACGCCCCTGGGGTTGATGTCGGCCAGGCCGGCGGCCACTACCGCCGCGTCGAGATCGAATCGCCGTTCGGGCGCATGGCGGTGCTGGTCACCAACGGCCAACTGCCCTACCCGTTCGGCCACGACACCACCGGTTACCAGGTCAACGACCTCGCCGCCACCCTGGGCAAGGCCACTGGCTCTGGCGCCACAGTGCTGGTGCCGGCGTTCGACAGCAAAGGTCGGCGCAGTGCGTTGGTGGAGTTCCCGGGCGGTTATGTCGCAGAAATCCACCAACTCAGCGCGGCAAAATGATTCGTCACGCAGGCTGGAGCCTGGCTGTGCTGTGGCCGTTGCTTGCTGGCAGCGTGCAGGCCGACGACCAGCTGGTACGCCCGGCGATCAAGGCCAACCGCTGGCAGGAAGACTGGTCTGTGCTCAAGGACCCGGCATTGCGCACGCAACCGCTGGACAACCTCAAGTACATCCCACTGTCCGCCGCCAACCCGTTCACCTACTTGTCGTTGGGCGCAACCTTGCGTGAACGTTTCGAGATGAACGACGCCAGCGGGTTCGGCGTGCGGGATGTACCGCGTGACCGCTACCTGATCCAGCGCTTTCAGGTGCACGCCGACTTGCACCTGAACGAACACTGGCGGCTGTTCACCCAGTTGGAAGATGTGCGGGCCTATGACAAGACCACCATTGGCGGTGCCGACCAGAACCGCGTCGACCTGCGCCTGGCCTTTGCCGAATACGTGAAGACCTTCAGCGCTGGCACCTTCAAGGCACGGGCTGGCCGCCAGGATTTCGCCTTCGACTTGCAGCGTTTCATCTCGTCACGGGACGGCCCGAATGTGCGGCAGTCCTTCGATGCGTTGTGGGCGGACTGGGAAACGCCGCAATGGCGCTTCATCGGGATCGCCAGCCAACCGGTGCAGTACCAGGATGGCCGGCATTTCGACGACAAGTCCAACAGCGACGCGCGCTTCCACATGCTACGGGTCGAGCGGCTGGTGGGCGGCACCAATGAGCTGTCGGCCTATTACGGCGTGTACGAGCGCAGCTCCGCCCATTACCTGGACGCCGACGGCGAAGAGACGCGCCAGTTGCTGGACGCCCGCCTCGGTGGCGCAGCCCAGGGGTTCGACTGGGACGTCGAAGCCATGCTGCAACGCGGCTCGGTGGGCAGCAAGACGATTCGCGCCTGGGCCGGTGGCAGCCGCACCGGCTACACCTTTGACACGCTGGCCTGGAAGCCGCGTATCGGCCTGCAACTGGATATCGCTTCCGGTGACCGCCAGGCCGGTGACGGCCGGGTCGGCACCTTCAACCCGCTGTTCCCCAATGGCTATTACTTTTCCCTGGCGGGCTACACCGGCTACAGCAACCTGATCCACGTCAAGCCGTCGATTACCGTCAAGCCCCTCGCCAAGCTCAGCGTGCAAACCGCTGTCGGCCTGCTGTGGCGGCAGACCACCGCAGACGCCGTCTACACCCAGCCCAACCTGGCCGTGGCTGGCACGGCGGGCCAAGGCGAGCGCTGGACCGGCGCCTACGGCCAACTGCGCACCGACTACGCCTTTACGCCCAACCTCAGCGGTGCGGTCGAGGCGGTGCACTACGCGGTCGGCCAGACCCTGCGTGATGCCGGTGGGCACGACAGCAATTACCTGGGCATGGAGCTCAAGTTCAGTTGGTGAGACAAGCACACCCATACAAGCCTGGGCTCAGGTTTACGGCAATAGTGAGGCGGTTTTTACACCGCCCTTTTTCAGCCCTGCAAGGAGTTTCAGATGAGCACATTCGTTGCCAAAGACGGTACCCAGATCTACTTCAAGGACTGGGGCAGCGGTAAGCCCGTGTTGTTCAGCCACGGCTGGCCGCTGGATGCGGACATGTGGGAATACCAGATGGAATACCTGAGCAGCCGTGGCTTTCGCACCATTGCCTTTGACCGTCGTGGTTTTGGCCGCTCGGACCAGCCATGGACCGGTAACGACTACGACACCTTCGCTGACGATATCGCCCAGTTGATCGAACACCTTGACCTGCAGGACGTGACCCTGGTGGGCTTCTCCATGGGTGGCGGTGACGTGGCGCGCTACATCGCCCGCCACGGCAGTGCCCGTGTCGCCGGCCTGGTGTTGTTGGGCGCGGTCACGCCGATCTTCGGCCAGCAAGCCGACTACTCCCAAGGCGTGCCAGGCGAGGTGTTCGATGGCATCAAGGCCGGCCTGTTGAAGGATCGTGCGCAGTTCATCAGCGACTTCAACACGCCATTCTTCGGTCTCAATAAAGGCCAGCACGTTTCGGAGGGTGTGCTCAGCCAAACCCTGCAGATCGCCATGCTCGCGTCGCTCAAATCCACCGTGGATTGCGTCACCGCGTTTTCGCAAACCGACTTCCGCCCGGACATGGCCAAAATCGACGTGCCGACCCTGGTGATCCATGGCGACGGCGACCAGATCGTGCCGTTCGAAACCACCGGCAAGGTGGCTGCTGAAATGATCAAGGGCGCGCAACTGAAGGTGTACAAGGATGCGCCTCACGGGTTTGCCGTGACCCACGCTCAACAGCTCAATGAAGACCTGTTGGGATTCCTGAACCGTTGACATCTTGATGCCCCTGTAGGAGCGAGCTTGCTCGCGAAGAACGTCAACGATAACGCGTGCTTGCTGAATGAACGCGGCGCCTATGCGTTTTTCGCGAGCAAGCTCGCTCCTACAGAAGGCAGAAGGCCGGGCGAGCCAGGCCTTTTTTGTTCAGGCAAAGCGCTGGCTCAGCACCAGCCGCCCCGGCCCTGCGATCAGCACGCTGGTAAAGATGATCAACAGCAGCCAGCCGAACTGCCCTTCGAACAGCGTCCACTCCGGGTGCACCACCAGCAACGCGATGACCAGCACCGCCAGGATCGGCAGGCACGCCAGGCGCACCAGCACGCCCGCGACGATCAGCAGCGGGCACAGCACCTCGGCAAAGATCGCCAGCAGCAACGTGACATGGGCGCCCAGGTGAAACGGGTCCTCGATCAGTTTCAATTGCTCGCTGTAGTGGAGCAACTTGGGCAACCCATGCACCCACAGCAGGAACAACGCCCCGCTGACCCGCAGGAACAACAACCCGATATCCTGATTTCTCGCTTCGTTCATACGCCACCTGTGTCCGTCAAAAATGAGCGGCAGCCAGTGTGTCCGAAGCCACGCCGACGCACTTGCAGGCTTGTGCTGAAAGCCTGCGTTTGCATTGCCCGAAGAACCCGGCATGATCTTGCTGAACTGCCGACCCCGCGCTACGGTCCCAACCCATACGCTCATCGCTACAGGAACTTTTCCATGACGCTTCCCCAAGAAATGACCCTGATCGAAATCACCACCCCTGGCGGGCCCGAGGTCTTGCAGCCGCGCAGCGCCGACGTGCCAGTGGCCGGGCCGGGCGAGATTCTGATTCGCGTGCACGCCGCCGGGGTCAACCGCCCAGACGCCTTGCAGCGCGCGGGTAAATACCCGATGAAGCCCGGCATGAGCCCGATTCCGGGGTTGGAAGTGGCCGGTGAAGTGGTGGCGCTGGGCACTGGCGTGAACGAATACAGCGTGGGCGACAAGGTTTGCGCCCTGACCAATGGCGGCGGCTATGCGCAGTATTGCGCGGTGCCGGCCAGCCAGGCGCTGCCGATCCCCGCAGGCATGGACTGGATTCAGGCCGCTGCCGTGCCGGAAACGTTCTTTACGGTCTGGGCCAACCTGTTCGGTCTCGGCGGTGCCCGCAAAGGCCAGCGCGCCTTGATCCACGGCGGCACCAGCGGCATCGGCACCACCGCGTTGATGCTTTGCCAGGAGTTCGGCATCCAGGCATTCGCCACGGCGGGCAGCGCCGACAAATGCGCGGCGATTGCCAAGCTCGGTGCCGAGCCGATCAACTACCGCGAACAGGCATTTGCCGAGGTCATCGCCAAACAGACCGATGGCAAAGGCGTCAACGTGATCCTCGACATCATGGGCGCCTCGTACCTGAACAATAACCTCAAGGCCCTGGGCATGGACGGCCACCTGGTGATCCTCGGTTTCCTCGGTGGCGCCAAGGCCAACGACGTTGACCTGCTGACCATCCTCGGCAAACGCGCGGTGATCACCGGCTCGCTGCTGCGGGCCCGCACGCGGGAAGAAAAGGCCGAGATTGCCCAGCAACTGCGCGAACACGTGTGGCCGGTACTCAGTGCCGGGCGCTGCCTGCCGATTATCGACCAGGTCTACGCCTACACCGACGCCGCCCAGGCCCATGCGCGGATGGAAGGTGGGGACCATATCGGCAAGATTGTGTTGCGGGTGGAGTGAGGCGATTCGACTTGCCCGCGAAGGTGGTGTATCAGTCACTGTATCTGTTACTGCACGACCGCTTTCGCAGGCAAGCCAGCTCCCACATTTGATCTTCATTACTTCGAGCATAGCGTTCGTTTAACTGACCGGCGTTAGGGCAAGCCTCCTCCCACCCTGGATAAAACACAGGCCATCATGGGCTATCACGGCTGTTGGGCATACACCGGATAATCCACATACCCCGCCTGTGTCCCGCCATACAAGCCTTCGGCCTTCAACGCATTCAACGGCCAGCCATTGAACAGCCGCTGAGGCAAGTCCGGGTTGGCAATGAAGGGCCGTCCAAAGGCGATCAAGTCCGCCAACCCGGCCTCTACCAGCCGTGCGCCGCGCTCGGCGGTGTAGCGCCCGGCGTAGATGATCCTGCCGCTGAAGGTGGCGCGCACGGCCTGGCGAAATGTGTCGGGCAGGTCGGGGGCGTTGTCCCAATCGGCTTCGGCAATGGACACATAGGCGATGCCCGACGCTTCCAGCACTTTGATCGCTTCGATATAGGTAAGGTGCGGGTCTTCTTCCACCAGGCCGATGTAGACCCGGTCCTGATCGGTGCCACTGAACAGCGGCGAAAAGCGCACGCCCAGGCGTTCCGGCCCCACCACTTTGCACACCGCTTCGACAATCTCGCGCAGCAAGCGCAGGCGATTGTCCAGCGAGCCGCCGTACTCATCCTCACGGCGGTTGGAATGGGCCGAGATGAACTGGTTCACCAGGTAGCCGTTGGCCGCGTGAATTTCCACGCCGTCGAACCCGGCGTCCAGGGCATTGCGCGCAGCCTGGGCGTAGTGCCCTACCAGCTCTTCGATTTCCAGCGTGGTCAAGGCACGGGGGACGGGTGGCTGCACCAGTTCACCCCTACCCGGCCCGGTTTCAATGAAGGCTTTGGCTTGCAACGCCGGCAGCGCAGACGGGCCCACCGGGGCACCACCGTCAGGTTGCAGCGCGTTATGGGACACCCGCCCCACATGCCATAACTGGGCGAAGATCACACCGCCCTCGGCATGCACCGCTGCAGTGACTTTGCGCCAACCCTCGATTTGCGCCGGTGTATGAAGGCCCGGCGTCCACGCGTAGCCCTGGCCCCGGGGTTCGATCTGCGTACCCTCGCTGACCATGAACCCGGCACTGGCCCGTTGACGGTAATACTCGGCCATCAGGTCGGTGGCGATATTACCCGGCTGGGCGCTGCGCTGGCGGGTCAGCGGTGGCAGTACCACACGGTTGTTCAAGCGGTGATGCCCCAGCTTGATCGGGGTGTTCAAGATGCAGTCAGGCACGGCGATATTCCAAATTCAGGACGAACGAAAACCGTGGCGACTCCTTGGAGTCGCCACCGCGTAGATCGGTTGATTAATTTAAGCGCAGAGTGTCAGCAGGGCCTTGGCCACTTCGCTGGAGCTGCCTGGGTTTTGCCCAGTCACCAGCAAACCGTCGACAATGACGAAGGATTGCCAGTCGGCGCCCTTCTCATACAGGCCGCCCAATTTACGGAATTCATCTTCAATCAGGAACGGCACGACCTCGGTCAACTGCACAGCGGCCTCTTCCGAATTGGAGAACCCGGTGACGCGGCGGCCCTTGATCAACGGCTCACCGTTAACTGCCTTGACGTGACGCAAGGCACCCGGTGCGTGGCACACAAAGCCAACGGGCTTGCCGGCCCGCTCGAAAGCTTCGATCAGCGCGATGGACACCGGCGACTCCGCCAGGTCCCACAGCGGACCGTGGCCGCCTGGGTAGAACACGGTGTCGAAGTCGGCGGCATTGACCGAGTCCAGCTTCACGGTGGTTGCCAAGGCTTGCTGCGCAGCCGGGTCTTTGCCGAAGCGCTCGGTCTGCTCGGTTTGCGCATCCGGTTCATCGCTCTTGGGGTCCAACGGCGGCTGACCGCCGGCCGGAGAAGCCAACACCACTTCGGCGCCAGCGTCCTTGAACGCGTAATAAGGTGCGGCGAATTCTTCGAGCCAGAAGCCGGTCTTGCGCCCGGTATCGCCAAGCTGGTCGTGAGAGGTCAGTACCATTAATACTTTCATTTTCCAGTGCCTCGATCGATGTGAATAACAGGGTTTTCAGGGCTGCCCAACAACTGTTGGGTCAGCAGCAGCGCCTCGGCGAACGGCGCGGTGGTACGGGTGATCTTGCCCATGACGCTGGTTCCCAACCATAGCGCATACAAACGCCTGGCCAGGCTTTGGGGGGCCTGCTCGAACCTGAGCGAGCCGTCTTCGACGCCGCGTTGAAGGGCCACGGCAAGCAAGTCGATGGTGCGCGAAGTACCGCGTTGCAGCGCCAGCCGCATGGGTTCTGACAGATCGGAGACCTCCGCCCCAAGCTTCACGGCCAGGCATTTGCCGGCGTCGGTGCAGCCGGTGTGGTTGTCGATCCAGCCTTGCCAATAACGCATCAGCTTGGCGTGGTGGGTCAATCCCGGCTGATCGAACAGCTGCTGCATGCCCTCGACGTAGTGGTCGAAATAGGTATCGAGTAACACCACGCCAAAGGCATCTTTGGAGTTGAAGTAGTGATAAAACGAGCCCTTGGGCACTTGCGCCGCTTGAAGGATCTCGTTCAAGCCCACCGCCGAAAACCCCTTGGCCCCGACAATGGATTGCGCCCGTTCAAGAATCGCTTGCCGCGCACTGCTGCTTGCGTTGCTCATGCTTGCCCCTCTGCGATTAGACCAGTCGTCTAGTGCGTTGGGCTCATGTTAGGCAGCGCGGCATTGGCTCACAATGTCATATCCGCAAGGATTCCGGACACGCACGAAAGTCGGTTGCCGTTTGCCCGGCACACGCCGACAATCGCCTCTCCCCTGCCCCTTGGAGAGATGCAATGCACAGCGTTGCGCTGATGGTTTACCCGAATTTCCAGTCGTTGAGCCTCAGCCTGGGCTCGGTGTTCGAGTGTGCCAACCTGCTGCGCGGCGAGCCGGCCTATGAGTTTCACCTGGTGTCGGAAAGCGGCGGCGCCGTGATGACCTCCCAGGGCTTTTCGGTGAACACCAGCGCGCTGCGCCCAGAGGGCTATGACACCTTGATTGTCAGCGGCTACCTGGAGTTTCGCCTGCCGGAAGCCAACCTGCTGGAACTGGTCAAGGCCGCGTCCGCGCAGTCGCGCCGGGTGGCGTCGTTATGCATGGGTATCTTTGTGCTGGCCGAGGCTGGCCTGCTGGCTGGCAAGCGCACCACCACCCACTGGATCCACGCACCCGCGTTTCGCAAGCGTTACCCGGATATTCGCCTGGAAGAAGATAAGTTGTTCATTGTCGACGGCCAGGTGTGGACCGGTGCGGGCATGAGTGCCGGGGTCGACCTGGCGCTGGCGATGGTGGAGGACGACCTGGGCAGCGACCTGGCCCGTCGCATCGCACGCAAACTGGTGATTGCCCAGCGCCGTGGCAGCGAGCAGTCGCAACTGTCGGCCTTGTTGGAGCTGGACCCCAAGTCCGACCGCGTGCAGCTGGCCCTGGCCTATGCCCGTGAAAACCTCACCCATGATTTGTCGGTGGACGCACTGGCCGACGTCGCCAGGCTCAGCCCACGCCAGTTCAGCCGGGTGTTTCGCGAAGAAACCGGGCAGACCCCGGCCAAGGCCATTGAGGCCCTGCGGGTGGAAGCTGCGCGGGCAATGATGGAAACCAGCCGCCACCCGGTGGAAGTAGTGGCACGCGAAACCGGGTTTGGTGATCGCGAACGCATGCGCCAGGCGTTCCTCAGGGCCTTCGGGCAGCCGCCCCAGGCGATGCAGCAGGTGCTGTTCAACCCGGGCTAGGCCCGTGACGGCCTGACAGCCGACGCCTATCTACCTGAAGTGCCATGATCCAAATGTGGGAGCTGGCTTGCCTGCGATGGCGGCCTACCAGCCGACACTTACCTACCTGACACCCCGCGATAAAACTGTGGGAGCGGGCTTGCTCGCGAAGGCGGCCTGGCAGCCGACCAGAATCTTGGATCAGACCGTGTACATATCCGTTATTTGGGTAACGGCTGCTTATGGTTCCGCTTTTACAGCGGGTCACTTTTGGAAAAGAGCCCCAAAAGTAACCAAAAGGGCTCTTGCCCCACCACTCGGCACCTCGCCTAGGCTCGGTGTGCCCGAACACAGGCTTGAATCCGTGGGCCGCCGCCACGCGCCATCCATGGCGCGGGGCGGCTAACCCGGCGTCCTGCCGGGTTACCCACGAATTCAAGCCTGCGTTCGGCCAGCGTGGTTTGACGGGGCGCCTAAGATCAAGATCAAAAGCAGATCAAGAGCAAGATCAAGAGCGGCTCGCTTCGCATCGTGGTTACCGCAGGATATCGATGCTCATTGAGAGAAAGCCCCAGCCCGTCAATGCAACGAAGCTCGGGTAATCAGGTAGCTCACCAACTGCGGATCATCCTCCAGTTCAATCATCTGCACCGGACGCGGCAAGTTATCCAGCACGGTGCGCCAGAACGCCTGGGACACCTCGTCCTGATCATAGAAACGCACCAACCAATTGGCCGCGCCGCTGCACAGCACCTGGCTGGCAATGGCACGGCCGATGCCTTTGCGGCGGTAGCGCTTGAGGATGAACAGGTCAGCCAGTTCCAGGGCGTCGATGCCCGGCAGTTCGCTGCTTTCGATCAACAGGAAACCGGCGATATAGCCGTCTACCAGCAACAGGTTGGCGCTCCATTGCGGGTCGCTCCAGTAGCGGGCCAGGTGTTCGTCATGGATGTAGTAACGCCCATCGGCCTCGACATCTTCCTGTTCCCAGTCCGAAGACTCATAGGCGTAGTACTGGTAAAGATTGCGGATCAGTTCAGCTTCTTCAGGGCCGGTCTGGATCAATTCGACGGTGGTTTCAGGCATGGGGCTCTCGGTGGAAAAACGCAGGGCGCCATTGTTCACAAAAGTGCTACCCACGCCAATGGCCTGGCGAATCCTTTCTATTAGCTGAACCGATTGCAAATAGCGGTTGCCCTGGCCGAAATCCTGAAACATTTAGAATAAACTTCGCCGGTTTCCCCCTATTGCTCAAGGACACGTATTTTGACCAACGTCTGTACCGCCGGCCTGGATGTGGGCTTTGCCTCCCTGGATTACCTGCAGATCTTCATCCTTGGGGTGATCCAGGGCATTACTGAATTGCTGCCGGTGTCGTCCACCGCCCATATGCGCGTTGTGCCCGCCCTGCTCGGCTGGCAAGACCCCGGCTCGGCGTTTTCCGCGGCCATGCAATTGGCGGCGCTGGCGGCGGTAGTCAGCTATTTCTGGCGCGATGTGCGTCAGGTCACCACCGGCAGCATCAGTGCGGTGCGCCGGGGCGACTACAACGACCGCTGGTTCAAGCTCGCCGTGGCGATTGTGCTGGCAACCGTACCGATTGGCATCGCCGGCCTGGCGTTGTCGTCGACCTTGAATGCGTGCAACTCACCCTTGCGCGGGCTGATGGTGATCGGCATTTCCTGCGTGGTGATGGCGGTGCTGCTGGCAGTGGCCGAACTGCGTGCCCGGCATACACGCGACGTGAGCCAAATGCGCCTCCGCGATGCCTTGATTGTGGGAGTTGCGCAGATTGGCGCGTTGATACCGGGCGTATCGCGTTCGGGCTCTACGTTGACCGCAGCGCTGTTCCTGAATTTCAAACGCGAAGAAGCGGCGCGGTTTTCCTTCCTGCTGGGCCTGCCGGCCATCGCCCTGGCCGGCTTGAAAGAGTTGTGGGTGCTGCTGCGCGCCGACCTGCCCGCCCACGCCTGGCCCCATTTGATGTTCGGGCTGGTGGTGGCCAGCGTCTCGGCGTTCTTTGCCATCTGGGGCCTGATGAAGTTTCTGGAGCGGTTCTCCACCTGGCCGTTCGTGATCTACCGTGCGCTGCTGGGGGTGTTTTTGATCGTGGCCGTCAGCACCGGCCTGCTTACCTGACCCTTGTAGGAGCGAGCTTGCTCGCGAAAAACCCAAGGCTACCGCGTACATACAGAATGCCCGCGTTATCGTTGACGTTTTTCGCGAGCAAGCTCGCTCCTACAGGTTATTGGCGGTCGGCCAGCGCTTCGAGCAAGTCGGCCGAGGGCACGAAGAACAGGCCGCCGGTCACGGCCGTGCTGAAGTCGAGCAAGCGGTCGTAATTGCCGGCCGGGCGGCCGACGAACATGTTTTCCAGCATCTGTTCCAGAGGCTGAGGCGAGCGTGCGTAGCCGATGAAATAAGTGCCGAATTCGCCCGCGCCTGGGCGGCCAAAGGGCATGTTGTCGCGCAGGATCTTCACTTCCTCACCGCTCTCGTCGGTGATGACGGTCAGGGCGCTGTGGGAGTTGCTCGGCTTGGCGTCTTCGTCCAGTTCGATGTCCGATAATTTGGTGCGCCCGATCACCTTCTCTTGAGCCTCCACCGTCAAACCATTCCACGCGGTCATGTTGTGCAGATATTTCTGCACCAGCACATAGCTGCCGCCTTCGAACTCAGGGTCTTCATCGCCCACCAGGGTGAAGGCCTCGGCCTTGCGCCCCACCGGGTTCTCGGTGCCGTCGACGAAACCGATGATGCTGCGCATATCGAAGTAGCGAAAGCCCTGGACCTCATCGACCACCTTCACGCTATCGCCCAGGGCGGCCATCAGTTGGGTCGCCAGCTCGAAACACAGGTCCATCTGCTCGGCACGGATGTGCAGCAGGATGTCACCTGGGGTCGACACCGCCTTGCGCCCTTGCACACCGAACTCGCGAAACGGATGCAAGGCCGCCGGGCGCGGCGCGCCGAACAGGCGGTCCCAGGCATCCGAGCCAAACCCGCAAACGCAAGTCAGATTGCCCGAGGGCACGCGCTTGCCTACCGAGCGCACCAGGCCTGCGATGTCGGCGCACCAGGCCCGCACGTTTTCAACCGCATCGGGCGCCAGGGTGGCGACCATGAAGATCGCGCTGCTGGTGATCGGGTGGCACACCGATTGTGGTTCGAGCGGGGGACGGACGGGGCAGGTTTTCATGGGCGTTCCACAGGCTGAGGGCGATTTGAACCTGCGCAGATTAGCAGATCATCGAGGGCAACTGGCCCACACCTGGCGAATCAGGGCTTTGAGCTTGAGCGCCTCGGCCCAGCGATCGGTGAGTTCGCGGCCCTGTGCGTCGGTAATCGCATAGGGTGGCGGGCCCAACTCGCAAGTGAAGGACAAGCTCTGCGGACTGTCAGCGCGGCCCAGCCAGTGTTCGATCCCGTAGCGCCACCAGCCGGTAAACCGCTCGACCCACGGTCGGTGCTGGGGGAAATCCAGACCAACCTGCACCTGTTCGCTGCTGGCGATGCGGCCATGAAAGCCCCAGCTGTGACGCAGGATGGTGCGTATCTGTTCGTCGTCTTCCACACTGCCGGGCTCGGGCAACTCGCGGCCAACCACGTAGTGGGAAAGGTCTGCGAGCAGTTTCAGATCGGGCATCTGTGCCAGCAGATCGAGGGTGAACAATAGGTCGTTGGTGAGCCGGTAACGGTGGGTTTCCAGCAGGATCGGGAAGTCCACCTGTTCGGCCAGGCGTTGCCAGCCGTCGATCAGCCTGGCCGCCTCGGCCTGGGTACGCGGGCGCACGTCGGCTTGCAAGGTGAGGTGGTGACAGCCGTGACGGCTGATCACCTCCAATGCCCTGGCTAGATCTTCCACCGATTGCGGGAACAGTTGCCCTTCAATCTGCAAGCCCCTGGCCGTGGCCGCCGCGTGCAGGCGCTGCACCGATGCAGGTGCCCAGTAATGGTCGGTGATGCCGTCATAACCGGCGGCGGCGAT
Source organism: Pseudomonas sp. PA-7-1E (assembly GCF_021605325.1). Taxonomy (NCBI): domain Bacteria; kingdom Pseudomonadati; phylum Pseudomonadota; class Gammaproteobacteria; order Pseudomonadales; family Pseudomonadaceae; genus Pseudomonas; species Pseudomonas sp. PA-7-1E. Next base: position 15,093 of record NZ_WKFA01000050.1, on the reverse strand, counting down.
GCGGTCCAGTTGCGCTTCGAGGCTGCCGGGCTCGGTTTGCATGGCCCACATCGATTGGAATACTAACAACTGGCGCATGGTCAGCCTCGCAATAACAGCTTCAGGGATACCTCAGGGTCGGCCAGGCTGGCCGGGTTGAGCGGGATTCGGGCAGTAATCAAGTGCTCGCACAGCTTGATGTCCTTGGATGCGCGGTTACCCAAGGCCCAACTGCAGGCGCCCTGCAAACGGTGATGGTCGTCCAGGTAGAACAGCAGCTGGCCGCCGTCTGGCAATTCCCGGCGAACCATCAGCGCCGTCATCACCCCGACGGTGTGCAAGCCCCACGCGTATTGATCGGACCAGAAACCCGGGATCGTCTCGAACGCCAACTCCCGCCCCAGCAGGTTCAACGCCGCGAGACGGCCCTGGGCTTCGGCGTTGCGCCAGGTTTCCTGGCGCTGATAAAGGCCCGCCAGACGAAACTCGCACACATCCCCCGCCGCATAGATATCCGCCGCACTGGTGCGCAACTGCGCGTCGACACGAATGCCCTGCCCGACTTCCAAGCCCGCCGCCGCGGCCAATTCGATGTTAGGCTGCATGCCAATGCCGACCACCACCAGGTCGCAGGGCAGCCGTTGCCCGTCGACCAGTTGCACGGCGTCGGCGTGGATGCACTCCAGGGCGACGTTCAAACGCACATCCACACCCTGCTCACGGTGCAAGGCCAGCAACGCGTCACTGATCACCGACGGCAAAACCCGCCCTGCCAGCCGTGGCCCGGCTTCCAGTAGCGTCACCTCGCAGCCCAGGCCCCGCGCTGTCGCCGCCACCTCCAAGCCGATAAAACCACCGCCGACCACCACCAGCCTGGCGCCAGGCTTTAATTCATTGCGCAAGACCAACGCGTCATCATGGGTGCGCAGGTAAAACACGTTGGCCTGCTCCTGGGGTAAGCGTCGCGCCCGGCCTCCGGTGGCCAGCAGCAGGCCGGCATAGGTCAACCATTGGCCATCGGCCAATTGCAGCCGGTGGTGCTGGGGCTCCAGGCGGCTGACCGGGTTGGCGGCGATATGCTCGACCCCGAGCGCCGCCAACTGCTGACTGTCGCACAGGCTGCATTGCGCCAGGTCGCTCGAACCTTGCAGCAAGCCCTTGGACAACGGTGGCCGTTCGTAGGGCAGATGCACTTCATCGCCGATCAGGATCAGGCGCCCGCTGTAGCCTTCTTCACGCAGGGTCAGTGCCGCACGGCCACCGGCATGGCCGGCGCCGACGATGATCAGGGGGGCGTTCATCCTTCGGCCGTGACGGCGAGCAGCACCCGCCCCGCATCCACCCGCACGGGGTAGGTCTTGAGGTTGACGCACACCGGCGCGCCCAAGGCCTTGCCGGAGCGGTAATCAAAGCGCCCGTTGTGCTTGGGGCACTCGATCACATGGTCCATCACCAGGCCGTCGGCCAGGTGGATTTTCTCGTGGGTGCACAGGCCGGCGGTGGCGAAGAATTCGTTATCGGCTGAACGGAACACCGCGTAGGTCTGCGCGCCGTGGTCGAAGCGCAGCACGTCTTCTGCTTCTATTTCGCCCACGGCGCAGACGTCGATCCATTGATCGTTCATACATTTATCTCCAATGACTGGCTCTTACTCTGTGGCGAGCGAGCTTGCTCGCGCTGGGCTGCGAAGCGGCCCTGGATTCGTCTGTACGGTGTAGGTCTGAAGGGTTATTGGGGCTGCTGCGCAGCCCAGCGGGAGCAAGCTCCCTCGCCACGGGTGGGGCGTTGGACGAAATAGCTGGGGTCGCTGCGCTGGCGCCAGATCGTCGGAATGATTTCCTGGTAGGCCTGCCACAAGTTGGCATACGGCGGCGGGCAGTCGCTGCGGATCTCTTCGTGCAGTTGACTGAGCGCGTGGTAAGGCACCATCGGGTACATGTGATGTTCGAGGTGGTAGTTCATGTTCATGTAGATAAAGCGCAGCACGCGGTTCATGTAGATGGTGCGGCAGTTACTGCGGTGGTCGAGCACATCTTCGGCCAGGCCCACGTGTTGGCTGATTCCAAACAGGTAACCGAGCCACGCGCCATAGAGGCTGGGCAGGCCCACCAGCATCAGCGGCAACCAGCTGTGCAGGTACAGCGCGGTACCGATGATCAGGGCGTAGAGGCCGACCCAGATACGTGCATCTCGGTACACCTTGGGCCACTCTGATTCGGGGATGAAGTCCTGCTCCTGGGCGCTCATTCGCCCGAGCGCATGGCGGGCCACGCCGCTGAAAGTCTTCCAGGCCAGAGGCAGGTTGAACAGGCTGAGGGCCATCATCCATAAGCTTGGCGGGCGCGGTTCGACGATCTCCGGGTCACGGCCGACGACGATGGTGTCGGTGTGATGACGAGCATGGCTCCAGCGCCACACGTGGGGTTCGAAGAGGCACATGAAGCTCGCCACCTGATACAGCGCATCGTTCATCCAGCGGGTCTTGAAGGCGGTGCCGTGGCCGGTTTCGTGCCAGCGCGGGTTGGAGGCCGTACCGTAGAGCACACCGTAGGCGATAAAGAATGGCACGCAGGCCCAAGTGCCCCAGAACCAGTAGCCGCCGACACCGGTGGCCAACAACGTCGAGAACCACAGGGCGGTGTCGCGCAAGGCCGGGCCGTCACGGCGTTGCATCAGGGCTTTCATGCGATTGCGCGGGATGGGCGACTGGTACCAACGGGCCGAGACCAGGCCCTTGTCGGCGGCGCGGGCCGCTTCGGGGCCGGTGAGGCTGTAGTCGCGCCGAGCGCGGTGAGCGGTGTGTCCAGGCATTGTTATTGTTCTCCGCAAGCGTGGGTTTCAGGGGCTTTGCGAAACCAACGATAGAGCGCGGTTAAATCACCCTCAAGGCCTTGAATCCATTCCCTATCAAGCTATCATCCAGGCCCAGCGGGGCTTGATAGTTTTCTATCAAGACGCTCAAGGGGCCTGCCATGCACAACAACAAACGCCCAACCATCGCCACCGTTGCCGCCCATGCGGGGCTCAGCGTAGCCACCGTCGACCGCGTGCTGAACGCCCGCGCGCCGGTGAACCCCGGCACGGCCGAACAGGTGTTCCAGGCCGCCGAAGCGGTGGGCTATTTCGCCGCACGGTTGATCGGCCAGCGCATTCGCGAACGTCGGCCCACCTACCGTTTCGGCGTGCTGTTGCTGGGCACAGCCCAAGCCTTTTATGCGCAGTTGGCCCACGCCATCAGCGAGGCAGCGCAGCATCACGCCACCGCCAACCTGAGCTGCCAGTTCGACTACATCAACGACCGCACGCCCTCCGCCATCGTCGCGCAAATCGAACAACTGGCCGTGCAGTGCGACGCCCTCGCGGTAGTCAGCTTCGCCCATCCGTTGATCAACGCCTGCCTGGCGCAGATCCGCACAGCGGGCGTGCCGGTGGTTGCCCTGCTCTCGGACATCCATGAACACGCTGCCGAACCCTATGTAGGCCAGGACAACCACGTGGTCGGGCGCACCATGGGCTGGCTGCTGGCGCGCACCTGCGGCGCACGCAAAGGCAGCGTGGGCATCCTGTTGGGCGGCCATCGTTTCCTCGGCCATCAGGCACGGGTCGAAGGCTTGCACAGCTACCTGGCCGAACACGCGCCGGGGCTCAAGCCGTTGGAGCCGCTGATCAACCTGGACAACTGCGACATCACCGAAGAAGCCACCCTCGACCTGCTCAGCCGCCATACCGATTTGCGTGGGTTATGCGTGGTCGGCGGTGGCGGCGACGGTGTGATCAACGCCCTGGCCCAACTGCCCAAGCGCCCGACGCTGTGCTGCATCCTGCAAGAGTCCACGCCCTTGTCGCGTCAGGCATTGAGCAACGGCTCGATTGATGTGGTGATGGACTCGCAGCCACGGCAGACGGCCGTGGCGCTGGTGGAGTTGCTGGTGCGCTTGCAGAGTGATGAGGGGTTTGACCCATTGAGGCACCGCGTGCATATACCGCCGCAGATAGTGACCCCGGAAAACCTGTGCAGCTGATCGGTTTGGCTTGAGGTTTCAGCGCTCACGGAAATCGGCGGCGCTCAAGCCAAACCGACTCATCTTGTTGTACAGACCGCCCCGCGACACATCCAGTTGCTGTGCGGCCAGACGAATGTTGCCGCGGGTGCTGGTGAGCGCGGCAACGATGGCGTGCATTTCATGGCTGCTCAAATCCTGCGCGGGCTGGGGCTGGTAGGCGCGCAACGTCAAGCGTTGCGGGGTTTCCAGCGGCAAGTCGGTCGATTGAATCAGCTCGCCCATCGCCAGGTTGGTCGCCCGCTCAATGACGTTCTCCAGTTCCCGCACGTTGCCCGGCCAACCATGGGCTGACAGCAACGCCAACGCATCCGGCGCGAAACCTTGCACCGCTTTACGTAGCGAGCGGGCACAACGCTGCAGGAAATGCCGCGCCAGCAATGGGATATCGTCACGGCGCATGCGCAGTGGCGGCACGCTCAGGTTCAGCACGTTGAGTCGGTAGTAAAGGTCTTCACGAAACGCACCCTCGGCCACCGCCTGGCTCAGGTTGCGATGGGTGGCGGCGATGATGCGCACGTCGACTTGCCGCGATTGCTTGGCCCCGACGCGGGTGATTTCACCCTCCTGCAAAACCCGTAGCAGACTGACCTGGGCATCGAAGGACATGTCGCCGATTTCATCCAGGAAGATGGTGCCGCCATCCGCCAGTTCGAACTTGCCTGCCGCCCCACCCCGCGCCGAGCCGGTGAACGCGCCTTCGGCGTGGCCGAACAGTTCGCTCTGCACCAGGTCCCGTGGGATCGCGCCGCAGTTGACCGCCACAAACGGGCCGTTGCAACGCTCGCTGCCGTTATGAATGGCCTGGGCAAACAGTTCCTTGCCGGTGCCGCTTTCGCCGAGGATCAAGGTGGTGGACTCGCTGCGACTGGCGATACGCCCCAAGTGCAGTGCGTCTTGTATCGCCCGCGAGGTGCCCAGGATGGTCTCGAAGGTATAGCGGGCCTGGGTGCCGATAATGCGCCGGGTAATCTCGCGGATACGGCGGTTTTCGCGCACCGACACAATCACCCCACCCTGCTCCAGTGGGCATACCGAAACCAGGCAGGCGAGTTGGCTGCCGTCGTGCAAGTGGAAGGTGCAATCGCGGTCGCGCACAGGCTCACCCAGCGCGTCGCTCAGTTCACTGCGGCCCAGGCGCTGGAAAGGACTGCCGATCAACTCACGCCCTACCCCGAACAATTGCCGCGCATAACGGTTGAGCGCCTTGATGCAGCCACGCTCATCGAGCACCACCAAGCCTTCGTTGAGCACTTCGAGTACGGCCTGTTGTTCTTCCAGCAACACCTGCAGCGCCATCTGCCGCGACACCGCCTCGGCCGCCGCTTGAACGGTGCCCAGGGTATGGAAATGAAACCAGCCGGGCTCGGCGGTCAGGGTGAGCATGGCCAGGGTCTGGCCGTGGGCATCTTTGATCGGCGCGGCGGCGCAGTGCATGTGGCGCTGGCGCAGGCCGCTGGCGAAATTTTCTTCAGCCAGCACATACACCAGGCGATCTTCGGCCAGGGCCACGCCGGTGCAGTTGGTGCCTTGCACCGATTCGAGCAAGCGACTGCCCACCGGGGTGATGTCCAGCCCGCAAAAATACAGAGTCGTGCCCTCGGCATCCGTGAGGTTGATATGCCCACGCGGGTTGTAAGCCAGCAATCCATGCATGACCTGCGCGGCGGCGGCGATCAGGGCGCGATGGTGGGCCAGGGTCGCCGCCAGCGCATGAGGCGCAACAAAGCGGTAGTCGCTGTTACCGGGCTCGATAGCCGCCTCGACACTGCGTCGCCAGGAATCCCAGATGACTTGGCGTACGCCGTCGGGACGCACGACTTGGCCAGCCAGGCATTGGCGCCACGCCTGTTCCAACGCGGCAATGGGCCCGTCGTTCAGCGCGGCAGGCCCCAGGTTCGTGAGGTATTCGAGGTCTTGCACACTGAACGCCTGGGTCATTGCGGTTATCCATGTTCATATTTTCGACATGTCAGTATAGACATGTCACAAACATGAACACTTTTTGTTTAATTAAAATAATAACCCCATATAAATCAGCCAGTTATAAATTGGCACAGGCCTTGCTCCTGCCCCAATGTCACCCAGGACGGTCCTGGGGGCCCACAACAACAAAAGGGGTCGCTTCATGAGTACACAGAACATCCGCCTGGGCTTGATCGGTGCCGGCCGCATGGGCAGCTTCCATGGCCTTACCGCCGCACGCCACATCCCCGGTGCCTGCCTCGCCGCCATCGCCGATCCCGTCCCAGGCCAGGCCGCTCGCCTGGCAGCAGAACTGGGGGTGGACAAGGCCTACACCGACCCGCAACAGCTGCTGGACGACCCGGACATCGACGGCGTGCTCATCGCCGCCCCTGCCCGTAGCCACGCGGAGCTGGTGATCAACGCCGCACGCGCCGGCAAGGGTATCTTCTGCGAAAAGCCCATGGCGATTACCCTGGACGAAGCCGACCGCGCCATCGCCGCCGCTGCCGATGCACGGGTGCCCTTGCAGGTCGGCTTCAATCGGCGCTTCGCCAAGAGCTTTCGCACTGCGCACCTCGACGTCGTCGCCGGACGTATTGGCACGCCGCAGCTGCTACGCTCGCTGACCCGCGACCCGGCGCTGAACAACCCGGCCAACTCACCGCAATGGGTGATCTTCCTCGAAACCCTGATCCACGACTTCGACACCTTGCGCTACCTCAACCCTGGGGCCGAAGTGGTACAGGTGCAGGTGATGGCCGACGCGCTGATTGCCCCGCAATTCAAAAGCCAAGGTTTGCTCGACACCGCCGTGGTCACCCTGCGCTTTGACAACGGCGCCATTGCCACCGCCGAAGCCAGCTTCCAGGCCGTGTATGGCTACGACGTGCGCGGCGAAGTGTTCGGCAGCAAGGGCATGCTGAGCATGGGCAGCCTTAACGACTGCGACCTGGTGCGCTACCTGGCCGAGGGCATCCAGGCAGACACCCAGCGGATGGACACCGACCTGCTGCGCGACGCCTACATTGCCGAGCTCAACCACTTTGTCGACTGCCTGCGCAGCGGCGCCAAGCCCCTGGCCAGCGGTGAAGATGCGCGCGCAGCCCTGGCAATTGCCCGTGCCTGCATTGAGTCGTACCAAACCGGCAAGGCCGTGGCCGTTCAAGGAGCCCGCTGATGATGCCGTTCAAATTGGCCGTCAGTGCCGAAATGGTGTTTCTCGACCTGCCCTTCATCGAACGGGTCAAACGTATTCATGCCTTGGGCTTCAGCGCCGAAATCTGGAGTTGGGCCGACAAGGACATCAATGCCTTGGCGGCGACCGGCGCGGACTTCACCTCGATGACCGGCTACCTCACCGGCACCCTCACCGAGCCCGACGGCATCCGCCAATTGCTCGACAGCGCCCGTGAGTCCCTGGGCATTGCCGAGCGCCTCAATTGTCCCAGCCTCAATCTGCATGGCACGGGCCTGGGTGAAGGCGGCCTGCCCGTGCAGCCCGTCAGCCACACCACCGGGCGCATGTGGCTGAGTGCTTGCAAGAGCCTGGAAAAAATCGCGCGCCTGGGAGAAGACGCCGGCCGCGTATTCCTGCTGGAAAACCTCAACACCGCCGTCGATCACCCAGGTACACCGTTCGCACGTGCCGACGACACCCTGGCCCTGATCGAAGCCGTCGGCAGCCCGCATTTGAAGATGAACCTGGACCTGTACCACGCGCAGATTGGCGAAGGTAACCTGATCGAATTGATCCAGCGCGCTGGCAGCGCCATCGGCGAAATCCAGGTCGCTGATGTGCCTGGACGCAAGGAGCCCGGCACGGGCGAAATCCACTACCCGGCCATTGCCCGGGCCTTGCACGCCATGGGTTACACCGGTGTGGTCGGCCTGGAGGGCTGGGCCAGCGGCGACAGCGAGTCGGCCCTGGAGCGTTTCCGTCAGGCATTCACCCTATAACAATAAAAGGAACAGCCTCATGCACCGTTATTCATTACTAGTGGCCGCGCTGTTGTTGGTGTTCAGCCAGTGGACCTTCGCTGCCTATCGCATCGGCGTGAGCATTGCCCGGGTGGACGATAACTTCATGACCTATGTGCGCACCGGCCTGGAGGCGGCAGCCAAACACCAGGACGTGCAGATCCAATTCGAAGACGCCCAGGGCGATGTAGTGCGCCAGCTCAATCAGGTCGAAGGCTTTCTCAACCAGAAGGTCGATGCGGTGATCGTGCTGCCGGTCGACACCGCCGCCACCGCCAACATCACCCGCGCAGCCGTGGCGGCGAAGACGCCGCTGGTGTACGTCAACCGCCACCCGGATGAGCGCACGCTGCCTGAGGGCGTGGTCACCGTGGCCTCCAACGACATCGAAGCGGGGCAATTGCAGATGCGTTACCTCGCCCAAAAACTGGGTGGCAAAGGCAACGTGGCGATCGTCATGGGCGACCTTGCGCAGAACGCCACCCATGCCCGCACCGAGGGGGTCAAACAGGTGCTCAAGGACTTTCCTGGGATCAAGATCGTCGAGCAACAAAGCGCCGAATGGCAGCGCAGCAAGGGGATGGACCTGACCAGCAACTGGTTGCTGGCCGGCACCCCGTTCAATGCCATTGTCGCCAACAACGATGAAATGGCGATTGGCGCGGCCATGGCCTTGCAGCAAGCGGGCAAGGCCAAGGGCGAGATTGCGATTGTCGGCATCGACGGCTTGCCCGATGGCCTGGCAGCGATCAAGCGCGGGCTGCTGGCGGGCTCAGTGTTCCAGGACCCCAAGGCCCAGGCTGCCCAGGCCGTGCAAGCGGCGGTGCGGATGATCAAGGGCGAGCAAGTTGACGCGCAGGTGTGGGTGCCTTTCGAGCTGATCACGCCTGAGCAGGTGGGGGTGTTTGAGCAGCGCTACAAATAACTCGAACAATCAGCTGGATACTATCGAAGGCAGAAGCGGCAACTGTGGCGAGGGAGCTTGCTCCCGCTGGACTGCGTAGCAGTCCCAGCCTTTTTAAACAAAGAGCGGGGCCGCTTCGCGCCCCAGCGGGAGCAAGCTCCCTCGCCACGTGGTTATCGTATCAATCCAGGTCACTTGCATCATGGCGCTCGGGCAACTGATCATCCCCCGACACCCGGTTCACCCGCCGCCCACGCTGCACCGCCGGCCGCGCATCAATCGCATCCGCCCAGCGCATCACATGCTTGTATTCATGCACCGACAAAAACTCTGCCGCACCATACAAACGGCCTTTGACCAACCCACCGTACCAAGGCCATATGGCGATATCGGCAATGGTGTATTCATCCCCGGCGATGTATTGGCTGACCGCCAGGCGCTTATCCAGCACATCCAGTTGACGCTTGGTCTCCATGGCGAAGCGGTTGATCGGGTATTCCATCTTGCTCGGCGCATAGGCATAGAAATGCCCAAAGCCGCCCCCCAGGTAAGGCGCGCTGCCCATCTGCCAGAACAGCCACGACAGGCATTCAGCCCGTGCGGCGGGCTCCGTGGGCAGGAACGCACCGAACTTCTCGGCCAGGTACTGCAAAATCGCGCCTGATTCGAACACGCGAATAGGTGTGGCGCCGCTGTGGTCCATCAGCGCAGGAATCTTCGAGTTCGGGTTCACCGCCACAAAGCCACTGCCGAACTGGTCGCCGTCGCCGATCTTGATCAGCCAGGCGTCGTATTCCGCGCCGCTGTGCCCCAGCGCCAGCAGCTCTTCCAGCAGGATCGTGACCTTCTGCCCATTGGGCGTGGCCAGGGAGTATAACTGCAGCGGGTGCTTGCCCACCGGCAGCGGCTTTTCGTGAGTGGCGCCGGCGATGGGCCGGTTGATGCTGGCGAAGGTGCCGCCGCTTTCGGTGTCCCAGGTCCAGACTTTGGCAGGTACGTACTCGGTCATAATCAATGCTCCAGAGGCGCTTGTGATCAACGAAGCGTTCCAGACTAAACCAAAGGTTGATGATTCGTCACACCTATCAGCATGGAAGATCCGGCATGAATGATCGACTCGACGACCTCCTCGCCGACCACTTGCACGTACTGTTCTGCGGCATCAACCCTGGCAAGGGCTCGGCAGCCCTCGGCCTGCATTTTGCCAATCGCAGCAATCGTTTCTGGCGCACCGTGCACCTGGCCGGTTTCACGCCCAATGAAATTCGCCCGCAAGACGGCGCCACCTTGCTGCACTACGGTTGCGGATTGACCACTTTGGTGGCACGGCCAACGGCCAGTGCAGGCGAGTTGGCGCGGCATGAGTTCCAGGACGCGGCTGCGGCGCTCGAACATAAAGTTCGCCGCCATGCCCCGCGTTTCGTCGCGTTCCTCGGCAAGCCCGGCTATAGCGCACTGACCGGCCAGCGCGAGGTCGCCTGGGGTTTGCAAGCGCAGCTACTGGGCGACGCCTCGGTATGGGTGCTGCCCAACCCCAGCGGGCGCAACCTGGCGTTCAGCCTGGATCAATTGGTGCAGGCGTATCGGCTGCTGCACAACGCCGTTGCGCAATCCAGGCCCGCGCCCTTAATCTCGTGAGCCCAACACCCTGTAAGCAATGGAGGCTGCATGAAACTGGTCGGAATGCTGGACTCGCCCTACGTACGCCGCGTGGCTGTTTCCCTGGAGTTATACGGGGTGGACTTCGTGCATGAACCGCTGTCGGTGTTCAGCACTTACGCTGAATTTGCCCAGATCAACCCGGTAGTCAAGGCCCCTTCCCTGGTGCTGGACGATGGGACGATGCTGATGGATTCGAGCCTGATCCTCGATTACCTGGAAGCGCTGGCGCCGGCTGACAAAAAGCTGCTGCCCCAACAACCGGCGGCACGCGCCCGCGACCTGCAACTGCTTGGGCTCGCGCTGGCGGCCTGTGAAAAAAGCGTGCAGATCGTCTATGAACACAACCTGCGCCCCGCTGAAAAATTGCATGCGCCTTGGCTTGAGCGCGTTACCGGGCAATTGCTGGCGGCCTATACGTTGCTGGACAAGCAACTGGCGGGCAACGAGGCGCTGACCCAGGCCTCCCTCACCGCAGCGGTCGCCTGGTCGTTCAGCCAGTTCACCGTGGCCTCGGTGGTGAAGGCCGATGCGTTCCCCAACCTCAAGCGCCATGCCGAACGCCTGGAGCAGCACCCGGCGTTCAAGCGTTACCCCATCGAATGAACTCGCCCTAATGTGTAGGAGCGAGCTTGCTCGCGAAAAACTCATAGACGCCGCGTTTACTCAGGCTACACGCGTTATCGTTGACGTTTTTCGCGAGCAAGCTCGCTCCTACAGGGAGCCCTGTTGGTGTCGCTACACCCACCCGCCGTCGACGATAAAGTTCTGCGCCGAGCACATCGCCGAGGCATCCGAGGCCAAAAACAGCGCCATGTTGGCGATGTGTTCCGGCATCACGCTGCCGGGCAGGCACTGGCTGCGGGCGATGAGTTCCTTGGCGGCGTCGTCGACCCACATGGCCAGTTGTTTTTCGGTCATCACCCAACCCGGTACCAAGGTGTTGACGCGGATACGGTTGGGCCCCAGTTCCCGCGCCAGGGCCCGGGTCATGCCGTGGGCGGCAGCCTTGCTGGCGGCGTATACGGGGTAGCCGGCCGAGGCCATCATCCAGCCCACCGAGCCCAGGTTGATGATCGAGCCGCCACCGGCCTCCTTCATCATGGGCACCACCGCCTTGGCGGCAAAGAAGGCGTGCTTGAGGTTGACCGCAATGAGCTGGTCGAACATGTGCGAGTCGATTTCCTCCAGGCTGTGGCGCACATCGTTCGCCGCATTGTTGACCAGTACCGTGATCGGCCCCAGGGAATGCTCGAAGCGCCCGATCGCCGCGCGGTAGCCGATCTCGTCGGTGATATCGCAGCACTCGAACTCGACACTCTGGCCTTTGGAGTTGAGCAGCGCCGCCAAGCGTTCACCCTGGCTCTGTGCACGGTCCACGAACGCCACCTTGGCACCCTGCGCGGCGAAGGCCCGCACCATGAACTCGCCAATCCCCGAAGCCCCGCCGGAAACCAGCACGGTTTTGTCCTTGAGGTCGGGATAAATCGCTTGCTGGGTAGTCATAACAATCAGTGCTCCGCTTAATTAGTCTTATTTTATTTTGCAAGAACGGCGTTAAAGGCTATAAATCTGCTGTCATATCGACAAAATATCTCAAATTAGTAGAACTATTCCAGCAAAACAACAAAAGGAAGTTCGACCATGAAGCACCCTCGATACCTGCTGTCCGGCCTCGCGCTGTCTATGCTGATCGCCAGCGGCGGCGCGCACGCAGCCGGCCTTAGCAGCGAACACAAACCCTTCGGTAAAACCAACGATGGCACCGCCGTCGAACAGTACGTGTTGCGCAACAGCCACGGCATGCAAGCCACGGTGATCACTTACGGCGGTGTGCTGCAGTCGCTCAAGGTGCCGGACAAACACGGCAAGCTCGACGACGTGGTGCTGGGCTTCGACGACGTGCAAGGCTATCAAGGCGGTACCGCGTTTTTCGGCGCCACCATCGGCCGCTTCGGCAACCGCCTGGCCGGCGGCGCCTTCGAACTCGACGGCAAACGCTACCAGGTGCCGCTCAACGACGGCCCCAACTCATTGCATGGCGGCGCCCAGGGCTTCGACAAGCAGGTGTGGCAAGCCAAATCGGTCAAGGACAAAGACTCGGTGGGGGTCACCCTCACCTACCTGTCCAAGGACGGGGAAATGGGCTTTCCGGGCAACTTAAAAACCGAGGTCACCTACCGCCTCAACGACAACAACGAACTGCACATCGACTACACCGCCACCACCGACAAGCCCACGGTGCTCAACCTCACCAACCACAGCTACTTCAACCTGGCCGGCGCGGGCAATGGCGACATTCTCAAGCAGGTCGCCACCTTGCACGCCAGCCACTACACACCGGTGAATGCCACCTTGATTCCCACCGGCGAACTGGCGCCGGTCAAGGGCACGCCAATGGACTTCCTGAAGCCCACACCCATCGGCCAGCACATCAAGGCAGACCATCCGCAGCTTAAATTCGCCGAGCCCAAGCAAGGTGGCTTCGACTTCAACTGGGCGCTGGATACCAAAGGGGACGTCAAGCAGTTGGCCGCCGAGGTGCATGATCCTGAATCAGGCCGACGTTTGCAGCTCTACACCACAGAGCCCGGCGTACAGTTTTATACCAGCAACTTCCTCGACGGTTCGGTGAAGGGCAAAGGCGGCAAGACCTATCAGCATTGGAGTGGGTTTACTTTGGAGACCCAGCATTTTCCGGATGCGCCTAACCAACCGAGCTTTGCCTCGACCCGCTTGAATCCTGGGCAGACTTACACCCAACACACTATTTTCAAGTTCACCGCTGATTAAATTGTGGGAGCTGGCTTGCCTGCGATAGCGGTGGCACAGGCTACACAATTATTGCCTGAACCAACGCTATCGCAGGCAAGCCAGCTCCCACATTGGTTTTTCACAGCGCCTGGGCTCAGCGTTGTTTCATGCGGTCGATGACCACGGCCAACAGCAGGATCGAACCACGGATCACATACTGGTAGAAGGTATCGATGTTCTTCAGGTTCATCGCATTCTCGATGATCGCCAGAATCAACACCCCGGCAATCACATGGCGGATCATGCCGATACCGCCGCTCAGCGACACCCCACCCAGCACGCAGGCCGAGATCACCGTCAGCTCGAAGCCCTGGCCGATCATCGGCTGGCCGGAGGTCATGCGTGAAGCCAGGATCACTCCCGCCAGCGCGCCAATCAGGCCGTGCACGGCAAAGATCAGGATCTTGGTGCGGTCAACGTTCACGCCCGCCAGCAGCGCCGCCTCCGGGTTACCGCCGATGGCCATGGTGTTGCGCCCATAGGTGGTGTAGTTGAGCAGCCAGCCGAAGAACAGGAAGCAGACAATGGTGATCAGGATCGGCACCGGCACACCAAACAATTGGCCGTTGCCGAACACGAAGAATTGCTCCTGGGACACGCCTACCGCCTTGCCGTCGGCAAAGATGTAAGCCAGGCCGCGCACGATTTGCATGGTCGCCAGCGTAGTGATCAAGGCGTTGACCCGCAGCTTGGCGATCACGATGCCATTGATCAACCCCACCATCAGGCCCATCAGCAGCGCTGCGCCAATGCCCAGCATCACGCTGTCGGTATCGCGCATCACAATCGCCGCAACCACGCCGGCGCAGGCGATCACCGAGCCTACCGACAAGTCGAAGTGCCCCGAGGCCAGGCAGAACAGCATGGTGCACGCGGCGATGCCCACAGTGGAAATAGCCAGGCCCAGACCGCGCATGTTCAGTGGCGAGAGGAAGTTATCGATCAGCAGCGCGCACAGTACGAAGATGCCCACCGCCGCCAAGAGCATCGCCCAGTTATCGAGCAATGCGCGCATATCGAGGGGTTTGCGTGCCGAGGGCAGCGCGTTGTTTTGGATAGTCATGGTCGTCTCTCAGTTCGCCAGGCCGCGTGGCAAGGCCAGTTGCAGCAGGTTGGATTCAGTCGCGTGCTCGCGCAGTTGTTCGCCGCGCAGGGCGCCTTCGCACAGCACCAGGATGCGGTCGGAGATGCCCATCACTTCCATCAGGTCACTGGACACCACGATCACCGCTATACCGCTGGCCGCCAGGTTATGGATGATCTGGTAGATCTCCGACTTGGCGCCGATGTCGATACCCCGGGTGGGCTCGTCCAGCAGCAGGACCTTCATCGGCATCGACAACCAGCGGCCAAGGATGGCTTTCTGTTGGTTGCCACCGGACAGGTACAGGATCTTCTGCGCAGCGTTCGGCGTTTTGACCCGCATCGCCTGGATCTGTCGGTCGGCGTTACCTTTCTCCCAGCCTTCGCGCAACAGCCAGCCAAAGGTGGAATGGGCGCCACGGGCGCTGATGTTGATGTTCTCAGCGACGCTGCCCAGCGGGATGATGCCCTCTTTCTTGCGATCCTCCGGACACAGCAATACCCCGGCGGCAATGGCGTCGCGGGGTGAGCGCAGTTGCAGCGCTTGCCCGCACAGTTCCAGGCTGCCGGCACTGGCGCGCTCCAACCCACTGAGCAGGCGAAACAGCTCGGTACGCCCCGCGCCCACCAGCCCGAACAGGCCCAGGA